>CBDVBL010000127.1:0-6478 GCA_965372205.1 uncultured bacterium | reverse complement strand
AAGTACATCAACTATTGGTTTAATGAGTCCAAGGGAACAGTATTTTGCCTGTGCGATGCACCCAGCAAAGAAGCGGCGGAAGCCGTACATCGTGAGGCACATGGTGGAATAGCAGATGAGATCGTCGAGGTGAAAGAAGGAGAATAACAAGTGGACGTCGGGCAGGCTCCCCACGATCCTGCCCGTTTCCCCCCATCCCTCAACTGCTGAAAGGCAAAGGAAAAGGGGCTATCATTCGGTAGCCCCTTTGACTATTTCTATTTGATTGACACTTTACGCAGCTTCGTTATACGCAGGCTTCCTCCTTCTCACAACCGCGACTGTCCCAAGCGCCAGCAACAGCAACGCCAGAATCAGCATGCCCCATTCGGAGAGGGTGGGAATTTCGTTCGTAAGCGCCTCCATCACAACGTTCAATTCTGTTGTATTTCCCGCGGTCACTATTACGCCGGTTACGGTTGTATCCCTATAGTCGACATGAGAGAACGAAACATCGTACAGGCCTTCTTCGAGATGGGGAAGAGTGTATTCACCGTCAGCATCCGTTATATCGCTCACTCCTGAGCCAACGGCCGTGACAACAACATCTTGGATCGGCGTTCCTAATCCAGCTTCCGTAACAATGCCTGAAATTGACCCGGTAGTCAGCGCCCCACCTGCAACCCTCACCAGCCAGACATCCTCATAGCCTGCGCCAAAGGAAGTAGTGTAGCCGGCGGCGATATACCCACTATCAGCGGTCTGCTGGATGGAGAGGATGTAATCGTCAGTACTCCCGCCATAGGCTAGTGTCCACAGGGTATCGCCGTCAGAATCGGTCTTCACCAGATAGGCATCAAAAGCACCCGCCCCGTAGGAATCGCCATAACCGGCAATCATATATCCGCCGTCTGCAGTTTGCACAACGGAACGACCAAAGTCCCAGCCAGGGCCGCCGTAGGTTCGGGTCCATAGGGCATTACCGTCCCCGTCCGTCTTTACCAAATAGACATCACGATTTGACAGGGGACCCGTGTAACCAGTGAGGATATACCCGCCGTCCGCAGTCTGCTGGACGGAGTAAGCTTTATCGGATTCGATTTCCCCATAGGTGCGTGTCCAGAGGGTATCGCCGTCGGCGTCTGTTTTCACCAGGTAGACGTCCCCATTACCCGCGCCGAAGGAAAAGGTATAACCAGTAATGATATATCCACCGTCAGTCGTTTGCTGAACGGCCCAACCACCATCAGAGTCACTCCCCCCATAAGTGCGTGTCCACTGGGTACTGCCGTGAGACCTGATCTTTACCAAATAGACATCATTACTGCCAGCGCCAGCGGAATTGGTTCTGCCGGCAACGATATACCCGCCGTCGGTGGTCTGCTGGACAGAATAACCGTAATCATTCTCGCGTCCCCCAATGGATTTTATCCAGTCGGTTCCTCCATCGGCATCAGTTTTCACTAGGTAGACATCATCCCTGCCTGTGCGGAAGGAATAGACATGGCCAGCGATGATATACCCGCCGTCGGCAGTCTGTTGAACGGAATAACCATGCTCATTGTCACTTCCCCCGTAGGTGCTTGTCCACAGGGTATCGCCATTAGCATCAGTCTTCAACAGCCAGACATCGCTGCCGTCGGCGCCCAGGGATTGGAGGTATCCAGTAACGATATAACCGCCGTCAGTGGTCTGCTGGACAGAATAACCGAAATCACCGTTAGTCCCCCCGTAGGTTCGTGTCCAAAGGATGTCACCCGGTTCCGCATCCATCGTCACATTCAGTGTTGTGATCTGGCCGACGATAACTTCCACATCGGCTACTGTCGTATCCCTGTAATCCGCATGGGAGAACGAGACGTCATGCGTGCCCTCGACAAGAGAGGGAAGAGTGTATTCACCGTCAGCATCAGTTATATCGCTCACTCCTGAGCCAATAGCCGTAACAACAACACCTTGAATCGGCGCTCCTAATCCAGCTTCTGTAACAACACCTGAAATTGACCCGGTAATTAGCACGCCTGCAACCTTCACCAGGTAGATATCGGAAGGGCCATTGCCGAAGGAAGTTGTGTAACCGACAGCGATAAACGCACCGTCATCGGTCTCTTGAGAAAAAAAGCAAAACTCAGCACCAGGCCCGCCGTAAGAGCCTGTCCACAGCGTATCGCCGTTAGCATCAATTCGCACCAGGTAAAAATCTTTCATACCGGCACCGAATGATTCGGTCCGGCCGCCAATTATGTACCCCCCATCGGTCGTCCGCTGGATACGCTGGTCGAATTCATCGGCGCTCCCCCCATATGTCCGGGTCCAGAGTACTTCCCCGAGAGCATCGGTTTTTACGAGGTAGGTATCCGCGCCGCCAGCACCGAAAGAAAAAGTATAGCCGACAATAACATACCCGCCATCATCTGTCTGTTGGACGGAGAAGGCGCCCTCGCCGTTGCTCCCCCCATAAGTGCGTGTCCACATGGTATCGCCGTTAGCATAGGTCTTCAGAAGATAGAAATCCGAATCGCCTGCGCCGTAGGAACGGGTAATACCGGAAATGATATACCCGCCGTCAGTGGTCTGCTGGACGCAGTATCCATCTTCACGAGAACTGCCTCCATAGGTGCGAGTCCACAGTGTATCGCCGTTAGAATCGGTCTTCAACAGCCAGATATCGTAATCGCCTGCGCCGAATGATTTGGTTCTGCCGACAACGATATACCCGCCGTCAGTGGTCGGCTGGACGGAGAAACTTTTTTCCCAGTCATCCCCGCCGTAGATGCGTGTCCAGAGGGTATCACCGTTTGAATCTGTCTTCATCAGCCAAAAAGATGACGTCTGCGAGGGTGTAGTGGAGGTATGGCCGGTAACTATATACCCGCCATCTGCGGTCTGCTCGACATCCCAGGCTATTTCTTCGCGTGCCCACCCGTAGATTTTTGTCCACATTGTATCGCCAATAGCATCGGTTTTCACGAGCCAGAAATCTGCACTGCCGGCGCCGTAGCTAGAAGTCATGCCAACAAGTATATACCCACCGTCAATGGTCTGCCGGGCGGAATAACCATGTTCCCAGAGGTCTCCGCCATAGGTTCGTGTCCAGAGGGTATCACCCGGCTCCTGGGCATAGAGAAAGCAGGGGGCTAAGGCAAACATCAGGGCAATTAGCATCAGCTGCATTGGGCCTGCCGATGTCCTCAGATGACATTCCCTGTTTTTTTTAGGTTTCCTCATTACAAAATCTCCATATTTTGCGTTTTGAACTTTAAACTGGCTTTAACCTGCTTTACATTTAACAGTTTGCCAATCGTGAAGACTGATTAGCACGCATATTCAATATGGCCCCGAAATATCTCCTGTCAAGTCCTTTTTTGCCCCGCCATCCCTCAACCGCCGGGGGAGTATCGGCTATGCGATTCATCGAGAATACGGAATCATAAAGTATGATTCGTGCGCCGGATCTTTTGTTTCAAAAAGCGGGCGATGGGGGTCGAACCCACGACGTCCAGCTTGGGAAGCTGATGCTCTCAACAATATCATAACTTGTTGGGAGGTAACGCAATGGAAAATGGGAGAACATCAGACTTACTGGGTGCGTTTTTTAGAGACTGCCAGTATAGAAATCTGGCCCCAAAGGTAATAGAGGGTTACCGTTGGTATTTATCGGACATAGAAAAGCGTTGCGGTGACATTATGTCCGTAGATAGGCAAATGGTAAAGCAGGTAGTAATGGAGCGTCTTAAAGAAGGATTGTCGCCATACACGGTAAATCACTATGTGAAAGCAATCAAGGTTTTCTATTCGTTTTTGATAAGGGAAGAACTCACTGATGAAAATCCTATGGCCAAATTGGCTAAAGTTCTTGAGCCTCAAAATCTCAAACCAGTTCTGGATGAAAACAAGATCGCCAGGCTGCTATCGGCGATTCCGGCAAGAGGTTTTTACCACACCAGAGACAAAACCATGATCACTCTAATTTGGGATACAGCAATCAGGCTGACAGAGCTACTGACAATTGAGATTGATAATCTTGATCTTCAATTCAGGACAATTAAAATCAAAGGTAAGGGAAATAAAGAGCGGATGGTTCCATTTGGCAATCGAACGAAGAAAGAGATTGTCAGATATTTGAAGTGCCGTGGCGATATCAACTCCAGACTTCTCTTTTGCACAAGAGACGGTCTCCTAATCTCAAACCGCAATTTCCAACGGACTGTCAGGACATACGGCCAGAAAATCGGCGTCAAGGTCTCCCCTCACTTAATCAGACACTCAGCAGCAAGTTTCTTAGCAAAAAATGAGATGCCCGCCCAGCATATCCAGATCCTGCTCGGCCACAGCAATCTCAATACCACGCAGAGATACATAAATCAGATCGTCAATCAAGAGGGGCTGCAAATCTCGCATAGGCGGTTAAGTCCGGGCGATAGGATTTGACAGAATAAGGGTATAGCCGATTAAAGCTAATCTGATCCTGTCGATAATATTACTGGATCTAAATATGTATCCCCGACAGGGAGGACTTATGTTTATCTGGAGTTTAGTGCTTTTCGGTCTTGCTGTTCTGGCACTTCTTGATTCCCTTCATAATTATGGCCAACTATTCAGAAGTGTTAGTCCAGCCTTGTTTATGCTTACTTCGCTCGGACTTCTGCTCAGGGCGAACATGTTAAGCAAACAAGGGGACAAAGAAAAGCTTCTTGAGGTCAACAAAGAACTTAAAGCTCAACTTGAGCAATTTATGCCCTCAAAAACACCTTTGGAAAAGAAAGAATCGAGACAAGACGTATCCGTTTAAGAATCCTGCTTTCCGTAAAGCATGTCTTGCCGAAAGTAAAAAGTAAAGGGGCTATCGTGATGGTAGCCCCTTAATCGTTTAAATGAATGGTCTTTATTTCAACAGCACCATCTTCCTCGTCTCAGCATAATCCCCCGCCTGAATCCTGTAGAAATAAATGCCGGAAGACTGTCCTTCTGCGTCCCAGACCACCTGATGATTGCCCGCTTGCTGTTCGCCCTGGATCAGCGTCTCGACCTTTCGGCCGAGGATGTCATAGATTTCGATTGTGACATCGGAGGCTCGGAGTAGGGCATAGCGGATGATTGTCGTGGCGTTGAAGGGGTTGGGATAGTTGGGGGCGATAGAGAAGGCAAGGGGTATTTCTCCAATATCGTCAACAGCAGTAGTGGAAAAACGTAGGATAGTGAGGGCATTGCCCTCGGCCACGTAAATATATTCGCCCGCAACTGCAACGTCATTACCCTGTGCCGGGTATGACGTCACGAAAGACGGGGTGTAGGGATCTTCGATGTTAATAATCAGAAGCTCCTCGGTGGCGAGATAGGCGTGGCTTTCCCGGATGGCAACAGCCTCGATGACATCCTCGGAAAAATAATTTCCCAGCAAAGCGGGATCGGCGGGATCGGCTATATCGATAATCTGCAGCTCCCCGAAATCGTCGACAAAATTTCCGCCTCCCACCAGGTAGGCGAGGTTTTCGGAAATTGAAATATCCAGTCCGGGCGTCCACCCCCAGTAATCTCCTATCTCCTCCGGACTCTCTATATCGGAAACGTCAAATGCAAGGAATCCTCCGACGCAATCGAAAGGATATGCGCAACTGCCATACGTTAAATAAGCTAAGGAATCATTAACCTCAACGCACCACCCTGCTGCAGACAACTCGCTTATCCAGAATAGATCGGCCGGATCGGCAACGTTGACAATGTCGCAATGCCCTCCCCATGAATCAAACAGGTAGGCAAAATCTCCGGCAACATGGACTCTGCGATAACCGTCACCGTATGGCTGATAGACTCCCACCAGATCCGGATCTGTTGGATCGGAAACGTCAATGATGTTCAATCCAAAGTGGGAATTGGAGAGATAGGAGAAATCGCCCTGCACAAAAACATCGGATATCACGCCTGGCGGATAAAATTCCCCGATAATCTCCGGCGCTTGCGGGACTGAAATATCAACAATCTGAAGTCCGAGAGTCTCGGCCGCTAAAAAGGCGTAATTCCCGGATAAGAAAATCGAGTTTACCCGATCTCCAATATCGAGAGAAGTAACATATTCCACCTCCTGCCCCCATACCGACTCTGCTGGCAATATCAGGGCGAAAATAGCGAGTATGTCAAACCCTTTCAACACTCCTCCTATCTTAAAATCACACATTTCTGTGTTTGCTCGTAATCGCCTACTTCAATGCGATAAAAATATACGCCTGATGACACATTTTCGGCTTCCCAGACAACCGAATGCGACCCGGCCGGCTGAATCCCCGATATTAGCGTTTCAACTTTTTGCCCCAGGATATCGTATATTTCGATTGTGACCTCGCTCTCCTCCGGCAGGCTGTATTTGATTATAGTTGTTGCGTTAAACGGATTGGGGTAGTTCTGCAGCAGGACGAACCGATCCGGAACGCGAGGCTGCTGATCAGTAATACCCACAGTGGCCGAATCCCCGCCGCCGTAAGCGCCCATGTCACTTCTCAAA
>CBDVBL010000126.1:0-6498 GCA_965372205.1 uncultured bacterium | reverse complement strand
CACCGGGGGAATAAGATGAGATACTGGATAGAAGCTTTTCTGTTTGTAATGTTAGTCACCATCGGAGCGCCCGACGGGAGAGGCTCAAGCTGTATCGACTGCCATATATCGAGCGACTGGGTGTCAGATACCACAATAACGGCCGACTTCCTTTCAGGTGATATCCATCGCAATATGGGGCTTGGCTGTGAGGATTGCCACGGCGGAGACCCGAGACGCGGCTTCGATGAAGGCGATCCCGACCTGGCCATGGATCCCTCCAGAGGATACAAGGCGCCACCGGGTCGGCTGGGAATCCCCGATTTCTGCGGCCGCTGCCATTCGGATATCGAGTATATGAAAATGTACAATCCCAGGCTGGGGACGGATCAGCTGAAGCTTTACATGACCTCGGTACACGGAAAACAGCTTTACAGCAAGAAGGATACCAACGTAGCGGTCTGCACCGATTGTCACGGGATCCATAGAATTCTGCCATCCACCGACTCGCGGAGTATGGTCTACCACAATAACGTCCCTGAAACCTGTCGAAAATGCCACGGCAGTCCTTTGCTCATGAGGGGATATGAATACCAGGGAAAACCTATCCCGACGGATCAATACGAGGAATACTCCAGGTCGGTTCATGGCATTCTGGTGCTCGAGAAGGGAGATAATTCGGCCCCGTCCTGCAACAACTGCCATGGCAATCACGGCGCCACGCCGCCGAACCTGGCATCCGTCTCCGCCGCCTGCGGAGAATGCCATGCCTACAATCGTGATTTTTTCAATAATTCTCCACATAAAGAGCCATGGGAGGATCTCGATTATCCCGAATGCGAACAATGCCACGGTAACCATTATATCGAGCCGGCCGCCGACGAGATGATAGGTGTAACGGGAAATGCCCTCTGTCTGGATTGCCACGACGAGGGTAGCGAGGGCTATGTGGCCGCAGGTCAGATAAGAGCATCAATCGACTCTCTGAAAACAGCGCTTTCTATGGCAGAGGAGAGGGTTAAGGAAGCTGAAGAGAAAGGTGTCGAGGGAGGCAAGGCGCGATTCGATCTGGGTTCAGCGAAGGATAACCTGACCCGGGTTCGCTCCATAGTGCATACTTTCGATCCTGAGCAGGTTGAAGAGATAACATCGTCCGGAATCAGGACCGCGCATGATGTCAGCCAGACCGCCGAGGCTGCGCTGGGCGATATTAAGGCCCGGCAGATTGGGCTGGCCATTTCCCTTCTGGTGGTGATCTATGTAGCCTTCGTGCTCTGGCGCAAGATCAAGCAAGTAGATAAAGAAACCGATTTCGAAGTAAAGAAATGAGCCCCCGGTTCGGAAGTAGCTTCTGACGGCATCGGAAATAAGAAATAAAAAAGCCGGGATCTGACTTCCCGGCTTCTTTTTTAAGGGAATATTCGGATATCAGCTTAAGTGAATACGGATTTTATGCCGTCTAGTATAATCCTCGTCGTCGAATTTTTCTCTTCGGGTTTTCTGAAGGTCGTGCCTGATACATTGCCTTTTTTTATAATCGGTAAATTGACGATATATGTAACCTGGCCGATATGATGAGTCTCGTGCATATAGCTGTACGCCAGATTCTGGCCCACGGTCTTGTAGCGGCCCCAGCTGGACCTATCGAGAAGTGACGGATCGCTTTTTAACAGCAGATCATCTGTTAGAGATGACATCTTAATAAGTCGTGCTATCAATTTCGATGGCTCCGGATAAACGGAGGGATCTTTTTCCGGAATCGTGCCGCGCGCGAATAAGTCGCCCAGATGGCCTGTTCGCGGATCGCCTCCGAGGATCTCGACGATCTCACAACGATTCAATACTATGTGCCCTAAAAGCCAGATCAGCGGGTTCCCTCGATCTTCCGGCCGCACGAAAAAACTCTCCTGCGTCACTCCTTTCAGGATACTGGTCAGATAAGCTGCGTTGTATTTCATTAATTCTGCGAAGACTATAGTTGTTTTCACCTTCTTCTCCTGGCGTTCGTTTCTATACCTATGGTTTATGTAAAGAAATTCATGCCGAACTATCAGAAAAATGAGATTATGAATTTTGCCCATTATGTTCCAACAGGTTAACTCTATGATCGTTCCGGACCGAATCGTTAATTCGGCTCAAAAGCTGATCAGAAAACAAGAAATAGAACAATTCGCAAATCGCTATTATCAATAAGAAGCAGACTTATCTTGTGATAATTTTCACAAAAAATAGCTTGCTGATTTCAGCAGCAAAGACTATCATTGGAGTTGACGTGAAACCTTTATTGCAAACAGGTTCAATGCCGCCTGCATCTGAACAATGGGATGTAAGAGGGCAAGGAGAATAAATATGGATATCAGTATTGCAAAAGACGATTACCCTTATGAAAACCGGGTGGCCTTGACACCGGCGGCGGTCAAATCGTTGATCATCTCAAAACATAATGTTTACATCGAAACTAACGCGGGTACCGGAGCCGGTTTTTCCGATGAGATGTTCAGAGATGTCGGCGCCAAGATAGTATTCTCCAAAGATGAGGCTTTCATGCGAGGAAAGATATTGCTGAAAATTTTTCCTCCTACTATCGATGAATATAAGCTCCTGATGGAAAACCAGATAATCTTTTCGTTTCTGCATCTGGCCGCAGCCAATGAGGAGGGTTTGAAAATTCTCCTCGAGAAAAAGATAACCGCTATAGGCTCGGAGATTATCGAAGATAAGACGGGTAATTTGCCGGTCTTAACGCCCATGTCGGAGCTCGCCGGACAGATGGTAATGCCGATCGCGAGCTATTACCTCTCCAACGTTGGGGGAGGCAGGGGTATCCTGCCGGGCGGGGGCGCCGGTGTTCCGCCGGCAACGGTCGTAGTATTAGGCGCGGGAACTGTGGGACTTAACGCTGTTCGTTCTGCGCTCGGTCTGGGATGTCATGTCATTCTTTTCGATGCCAGTTTAGAAAGGCTGCGTTACGCCGGCGACATTTTCAATAAGCAGATCGTTACCTACCTGCCATTCCGATATAACTTAGAAAAAGTAATACCTATTGCCGACGTGGTCATAGGAGCAGTACTGATACATGGCGCCGAGACCCCCAAACTGGTGTCCACGGAGCTGGTGCAGCGAATGAAACCGGGATCAGTTATTATTGATGTTTCCGTCGACCAGGGTGGCTGTATAGAGACAAGCCGGCCTACCAACTGGGCGAACCCATCATATACCCTGTACGACGTGACTCATTTTTGCGTCCCCAATATGCCATCCAACGTCGGCCGGACGGCCACCTATGCTCTCGCAAATGCGATCTTGCCTTACATTAGACTCGTCGCTGATATAGGCCCCGAAAAAGCGTTTTCCGAAAATAGGGGATTGGCCAGGGGTGTTTATACCTTCAAAGGAGATGTTACAAACGAAGCCGTTGGAAAACGTTTCCAGGTTGAGCCTGCTCTTCTTTCAGGGTTGATTGAAGGAGGGGCTGAAAAGTGAACTGGATAGATCAATACCAGCGGAAGCGAACCACCGCCGAAGAAGCGGTTAAATGTATAAAATCAGGCGGTAGAGTATATATTCACCCGGGTTGCTGCACGCCCGAACATCTCGTTGAAGCCATGATCGCTCGAAAGGATGAGCTTGAAAACGTAGAGGTATGCCATGTCCTGACCCAGGGAAAGGCCGGATATGTGGAACCAGGGATGGAAGGACATTTCCGTCATCGTTCCTTTTTTACCGGCGCCAATGTTCGCCGGGCGGTTAATGAAGGCCGTGCCGACCAGACGCATATTTTCCTGGGCGAAGTGGAAGAGCTTTATCTATCCGGCCAATTGCCTATCGACGTCGCTCTTATCCAGGTGAGCCCGCCCGATGAGCACGGATTTCTCTCCTATGGGGTCGGAGTTGATATAACCATGTCCGCGGCACAGGTGGCGAAAGTGGTCATTGCGCAGGTAAACCCTGAGATGCCCCGCGTGCATGGCGATTGCTTCATTCATATCAACAAGATTACCCATGTGGTGGAATATTCCACTCCCTTGCTGGAGATGCCCCAGGGCACTCCTGATGAGGTCTCTATGACTATAGGCCAACTGATCGCGGAGCAGATTGAGGACGGTTCCACCCTCCAGATGGGGATAGGCGCCATTCCCGATGCTTTCCTGGCCGCTCTTCAAGGGCGTCACGATATGGGGATTCATACCGAGATGTTCTCCGATGGTATCATTCCGCTGGTGGAAAGCGGCGTTATCAATAATTCAAAAAAAAGCATTCATCCGGGGAAAATAGTCTCGGCCTTCACGCTGGGCACCAACAAGATATTCGATTTCTGCGATGACAATCCATTTATTGAATTTCATCCCTGCAAGTACACTAATGACCCGTTTATTATCGCCCAGAATGAAAAGATGATCTCTATCAATTCCGCCCTGGGAATAGATCTCACCGGTCAGGTATTTGCGGATTCGCTTGGTTTTGATTTTTATTCGGGCTTCGGCGGCCAGGTCGATTTCGTGCGCGGGGCGGCTAAATCTAAAGGTGGAAAACCATTTATAGCTTTCCCCACAACCGCCAAGAAAGGAACGGTTTCCCGTATAGTATCCCACATTCCGCCGGGAACGGGGGTGACGACTACGCGAGCGGACGTCCACTGGATAGTAACCGAATACGGGGCGGTTAATCTCCACGGCCGCTCGGTGGGAGAACGAGCCAAGCTCTTGATATCCATCGCCCATCCCGATCACAGAAAAGAGCTGGAGACCTTCGCCCGCGGCCGCAAGTGGTTTGCATAATATCGTTCTGGTTTGTTCTGGTTACCAAGTGCCGCTTGGTAACCAGTATCATTTAGTGGCATATACCCCTGATTTCATATTCAATTGCCGGATCGGTGTGTCGATAAAAATATTAGAGGGTGGCAAATGAACAGACAAAAAGAATATGTATCGCTGGAGATCTCCGGGGAAAAGCTGGAGAGAATGGTTAGCATCCTGAGAGACAAACTCCTGGACGATTTCTGGTCGAATATCCCCGAAGGGCCGGAGCGGGAGAGGATCAAATCGCGCCTCGAAGAGAGCATCCTTTCGGCATTCGACGAGTATGCTTGAGATGCGGATGTTCTTGTAGCGATTAGAATTGTATATCACGCATATTTTCAGGTCGTTCTTTATAGCCCCTACAGCTAGTGAAAAGACATCGTTTATCCGTTATCTGAAAAGACAATATCCTTTAATTTGTTCTCTCATATATAACAGTTGACAGACGACCATATATATTGTAATATTTCATAGCAGAGTTCTTCTTGAATTGTCCTGGGACTGCATGTCAGGCATTCCAATTCACCCGGCGGGAATCCCTGCCAGATATGGGAGCCACATCGGTAAAGGATCGCTAACTCGTCTATGAAAAAGGATATGATTATTCAGAGAATCATTCTTCCGGCGGCAATCTGCCTGCTTTCAGTGGGTAATATACCTGCGCAGGATCCCGGTGACCAGGATAGCATCATCGTCGAAAGCGTTATAATCGATCAGACCGTCGATTCAATATACGTCCGGGTTTTTGTGGTTACCGATGATTCCGTGGGTTTCTATAATTCGCCGTTAAGATTTACATTCACAAACCATGGTATAAACTTTGCCGATGTCAGATACATGGCGTCGGGATATGACTGGGATGAGAATTTCGATGATTTCATTGAAGGAGATGATTATTTGAGGATGATCGGATTCCACGATCTCGGCGGCGATGATAATCCTCCATTGCATACAAATTCGAATCGTTTACACTATTTCAGCATTGTCTTCGAGGTCGAGCCGGGCGCTCCCAGCCAAGTTGTCTTTATCGACCCGGCAAACGATGAAATAAACGGCCCGGTGCTATTCGGGCTTAACGACGGCTTAACCGGATTTACACCGGGATTTGTCCCCGGCACAATAACCTACATAAGCACTGCAGACGTTCCCACTCTCACCGAATGGGGGTTGCTAATTATGGGGTTGCTATTGCTGGCGGTAGGGACAGTTGCGGTTGTGAGGAGGAGGAAGGCAGCGATCAGTAGGGTTGCGTAAATGCTAAATCCTTCCTCCGGCATGTATTTCTACAGGATTCAAGTTGGGGAGCACGCTGAGACGAGGAAGATGGTGTTGCTGAAATAGTCCTTTCCTCAAGTTAAAGGCCAAAATTGATTGCACCAGGCCCCGGCTCCGGTCGGGGCTTTTTCGTTTCCGATAATTGTAATTTATCGGAAATGAGGGACAATTCTGCTTAAACTTCATCATCCCCCAAGCGGTTGATGGATGGGGGGAGATAAAAAGGCTTGACGCTCCACATACGAGTCTTTATATTGATATAGATTCGCAACGGCGGGGGCAGGGATGGCCCGATGTCTGTAGTTTTCTAAGAAAAATTCATACGAAGCCCTCTCAATCAATAAACTGGAGGACAAAATGAAAAAAGTCGGTATAGTTTTATTGACCGCAATTGTAATATGGTCTTTAGCTGGAACTAAAGCGCCTGCCCAGGAATGGTCCAGTC
>CBDVBL010000125.1:0-6503 GCA_965372205.1 uncultured bacterium | reverse complement strand
CATTAGAGTTCTGAATTCATTCATTCGCTCGGATTCGAGCGACTCTTTCCATTTTTCCTTTTCCTCATGGATAATTCGAGCCCTGCTTTCCTCACGGGCCTGCGCAATTGACTTCCCGAAGGCAAAAGCAACCGAAATCCTGTGGCTGCCGCCGAAAAATTCGACATCCTCATAGGCATAATCCAGATTGACAAAATCATACAATAATCCCGCCCCGAACGTAGGCCGTCCGTCATCGTATCCCAGACGAAGCGAATATTGCCGGTAGAAGGTCATCTCCAGCCCGGCTCGGATCCTGACGCTTCGGTCAAGCGTTTTCTCAAGATCGAAGCAAACCGTGGATCTGGCATCTTTAAATAATCTGTTCTGCGAGGATATTCCGAATCGGGTGACCGTCTGATATTCATCTTTCACTGAAATTAGTTTTACGCCCGGTTTTATCAAATCGTTGAATGCCGCGCCTACAGTCACCCCCCTGACGAGGGAAGGCCGATACTGAAATCCAAGATCGGCGCCGAACCCGGAGCCGCTGACACCGCCTATATCAACCGTGACGGCCTTCAGTGTCAAACCCCCGGAAAAGCCGAAACCTATATCACGTGCGAAGCTCAATCCGTATTGTGATTCCGACGATGAAAATTCGTCAATAAGACGATTGAATTCGTCCCTGCGTTCGATATCGTCTGCACCAATCCTCCCGGCCGAAAGTGAGAAGACGCCTATATCTCCCATAGGATGAGACAACCCGAGGCATTGGTAGTCGGTGCCCATGAAAAGCGACGTGTGAAAGGCCATGACCTCCGTTTTGTCTATGGAGGCCGTGGCGCCCGGATTCCAGAAAGGAGCCGAGGCGTCTCCCTCGAGCGAGACGAAGGCTCGACCCATGCCCATCCCTCGCCCTCCCGCGCCCAGCGAAAAAAGCGATTCGCGGCCGGCGTCGCCCTCGGAGAGCGAATTAGAACTCCAGAATATCAGCAAAATGGCTACGCCAGAGATTACTTTACGACGGCGATTTTGAATCGTTCCTCCTCACCCGTAGATTTGTTCCTGATAATACAGATGTATACACCGGACCTGATTTCGGAGCCGGCATCGTTTACGGCGTTCCATTGTAAAGCGGTATGGCCGGTATGCAGTCCGGCGCTTCCCAGCGAGGCGGTAGCTTGAATCTCCTTTGACCAGACCAACTCGCCCAGGAGCGTGAATATCTTTACTTCCAGATCCGAATCAGCCGCCAGGTAATAGCCTATCTTTGCCGTATTGTTTCTCGGATTGAAAGGATTCGGGTAGCTGGAAACCGAGCCCGCAAATGATTGTTCCAGTACCGCGGTTGGATCGCTATTCCACAACAACGGGGTGCCCTGCTGGGAGACCGCATTCAATTCGGCCATGGGGACTCCCCCGTCCATGACGACACCTTCTATGTTTCGGCTATCGAGAGATAGAGTGAAATCTATGACTTCCGTGTTCGATGATATATTCAGCCATAGATTAAAATTGGCGCTCTCCCCGGGTGCGAAACCCAGTGTATCCGAAAAAACAAATCTTATTTCTCCGGCAGTGATTTCACTGCTGGCGAATTCGGTCGAATCAACGAGAATGGTTGCTCCTGTCAGAACTACAGGCGAGGCACCCGAATTGAGAGGCAGATTTGATTCCATCGAGAACGTCATTTGAGTTAGGCCTATATGGAAAGATCCGCCGCGATCGTTATTGCTCAGGGTGAACGACATGAAATTGAGCTGTTGACCTTTCACCACAGAGCCGGAATGCAGCTGCCCCGGGGTCAATTCCAGCCTCGGCAACAGCTCTCTGATTGTGACAAATATGGAGGATGAATCAATCACTGCCCGGGCCGGTGCGCCGGTATTTTCGTCATCCGGGATTGAATCCAGTATAACCCATACCGGAATCGCATTCGTGATCTCCCTGTCCGGTACGGTGATGGTCCAGATAATCGGTATACCGGGTGTGTAATCACGTTCTGTTTCCTCCTCCGGGATCATATCCGGATGACCAAGATGCAATGATAATCGTCCCGTTCCCACGTCGGCCTGGCCGTTATTAGTCACCAGGGCCTCATACTCGAAATAAGCACCCGGTTCGACTATACCATCGAGAGCGGCCTGTGGTCCTATAATCTGCGTACCGAGATTCAGTACGGCAGCGTCGACAACCGTGGCCTCGATAAAATCAGGCCCCCTGGATATCGAATCGCCCGTATTGACATCGTATAGCCAGCTTAAAATGCCGATGGAATCCTGTGTGGCTCCGGCCGGAGCCCTGATATTCCAGGATGCCGTATTGCCGGCCGGATGCTTAACCAGAGAATCCTCGGTTGTGAATCCCGGAGTTAGTATGATGGAAGCTGATAGGTTAACGTATGTTCCGAACGCACTTATGGTATCAGTTAAAATGATTGTCTGATCTGTGGAGATAACCCCGTCTATAGCGCCGAGAGGATCGCTTATTACCGGGTGATGCAGCAAATAAGGCCTGGTTTCGACAACAAACTGCCTGGTGGAGACCGAGTCCGGACCGACGGCATCCGAACCGTCATTGGAATCATTAGCTCTTTGAGAAAATCTCACCGTCAGGATCGCGGAAACCGAAGGATCGCCCGGCGCCGTTAAATCCCAGAAGACATCCTGATCGAGAATATAATCCCTGTTTAAAGAGTCAGCGACATTGAATCCGGAGGAACCCAGATCCAGGGCCAGCCTTTGAGGCCCTGTTATATCCGCCTGGCCAAGATTATTCACCTGTGCTGATATCCTGACAGGCTGGTTGACAGTCACGGTATCGTCCATGGCCTCCGGCGGAGCCGCCACACCGATAGCCGATAAGCTCAATTCTGCAGGTCTTTCGATGATCATTAAGGCGGCGTTGTCCAGCGGCGGAAGTATCAGCGGCGGCATCCCCGATATATTACCAACTCCCCCGGATAACGCACTGGCAAACACTTCTCCCGAATCCGGATTTACTGCAGCGGTTACGGGATACGAAATAGCAATCGCTCCCATACCGTCCACATGGATCACCAGAAGCGATTCCGGGAAAACCGAGGTCCCGTCACTTGTGAGATGAATGTAGATCGAATCCACCGATTCCGCACCCTGATTTGAAAAAGCAACCTTAACGGAACAATCCTGCGCCGTATTTACGAACGGCGCGTTAAGACTCATAACATAAGTTGTATCAATCCTCAGCGTGCCCCTTGACAGCACATCAACCGAATCCGGCTCCGTCTCGAATATTATGGTCATAAGATTTCCGTTCTGTTCGCCCCTGATTGTTACCTGCGGCAGGTATCGTCCCGGTGTAAATTCAGGCGATAGAATCGTGGGATCGAAATATAAAGTAGTGTCACCCGGTATTATAACATCAACGCGGATGGAAAAGGATGTATCAGAATAAGCCACGAATTCCCGGACAGAATCGGAAAACCGTATTTTCGTAAGCTCATGATCGAGTATCAGAGAGGCCGTACCATTGTTTCTGACGCGAACAGAGAACGCCGCATTCTGCCCCAGGACAAGCGAATCTATATTCTGCGATCCCGCCAGGTAGCTGATATCCACGCCACTCTGGACGTTGATGGAATCACTTAAAACAATGATACCGCTTAAAAAATGCCCATTTTCCTGGCCGAAATAATGGAAACTTAACTCGTATATTCCAGAAATGAAATTCGGATCGACCAGCGATGAATCCAAGATTACCAAGGTTCCCGAGGGTGTATTCGGCGGCAGGTAAACGCCGCTGGAAATCTCGGCCATGAAATCCCGGGTGCCATCGGTAAAATATAGATACGAGCTGTCTATTAATCCTAATCCGGCGGTGCCGCTATTACTTAATTTCAAAGACAATGTATAATATTCCCCCGACGACAATGTATCTCTGCTGATTGACCCGGCAACATAATCAACCTGAGAGGCAGATTGAATCTCAAGCGTATCCGGAAATCCGCTCAGCGTATCGGTGACAGTGAAGGACCCAAACAATCCCTCTACTGTCGCCGATAACGGATGAACACCCAGGGCAAAACCGCTATGAATCGGAATAGAGATATTGTACGTCTCGTCCAGGCCTGGTTGTATCGAATCCGGAAGCTCGGGTGTAACAATCGATGGTTCCAGCAGCCATCCACTTTCGGTAAACACATCAAGATCCGTGATCTCGACAGCCACTTCGCCATCATTACTGACAATAATTACTCCCGTAGCGGTATCCCCCCAGGATAAAACTCCCTCGTTTATAATAAGCGTATCGCAAAAGATAGCGCGCATGATAACGGGATCGGATATTCCGATTATGCCGGATTCAGACGTTGCCGAAAAAGTCATAACCCCCCCACGCCCGTCATATCTGGTCCCTCTGGCTACCAGGTCATCCACACCTTTGACAAAATCACCGGCGAGATTAAGGATGTTGTTTTGCATGGTGCCGCCCGCCGAGGATTCTACCACGACGGTATCAACGGAGGCATCATAATCCGATTTCTGGTTGCCGTATTGATCGAAGGCCGTGAGCTCGGCCGTATTCGTAAACGCGTAACCGGATGTCTGGGGCGACGATATATTCAGGTCAAATTCACCCGTCGATCCGGGGATAACCGTGATGCTGTCTGTAACCCCCACCACGGAACCGCCGGTTCCTTTCAATACAGTCGTAACGGCATTAACCAACGTCTGGTTGGCGCTGCCCAGACCGGATACCACTTGTATGGAATTATAAACCGGCTGTGTGCTATCCGGCGATGCTCCGCCGCCTACCGAATCTGCAACATTGACAGTGCCATTTGTTAGGTTCCCATACGAATCACGGCATTCCGATATTCTTACCATAAATGGGATACCGGCCGTAACCGGAGTCAGCGGAGCAAAAATTATAAACTCGTTTATCTGCCCGGGGTCGACCGTTATGGTCTCCGATGCAGTAGAAATAGAATCATCCGTTATGGTAATAGTCTGCTCGCCCGCTGTTTTAAGCGAAAAGCCCGAACCATCGAAAGAATGAGAACCTGAATCGACCGGTACGAATTCGTATTTGGACGAGTCAGTATAGGGCAAATCGGCCAGGGGATCGGAACTTGTAAAATAGACCGAATCTCCGTAGTTGGTCTTTAGATTGCCAAAAACATCAAAAACAGTTGCCGTGACCGAATCAGCGAACGTAGCGCCCGCGATGGTTGAATCCGGATAACCGGACATCTCGAATCTGCCCCGAAAACCGGGCTGGACGATTATCGTATCTGTTTCCACAACGGCTCCGCCGGCCGATCCTTCTAAAATAGTCGGAACGGCGTTGGTCAGCGATTGCCTTGCCGATCCGAAACCATCGACGACATTTACATTATTCAATGTAGGCGGGATACCATCAGGAGAAGAGCCGCCGCCATAGGAAGTCGATATGAGGACATTATCGGAAGCAGGATTGCCGAATTCATCCTCCGCGAACAATACCTGAAGATCGAAACTCACACCGGCGTTCTGAACCGGGCCGACGCTAAACGTAAAGGTATCTATCTGGGCGGCCCCTACTTCGATAGGAGCGGAGACTACCAGAATAGTGCCGTTGGTTGCCGTAATCGTCTGGCTGCCGGCGGTACGCAATTCGAAACCTGTACCTGCAAAATCGGCGCTGCCTGAATCCTCCACAACATATGTATAAGGATTCCCCGAATCATATAACAGGACTGCGGCGGGATCGCTCGATTCAAACCAGAGGGTTCCGAGGTGATTAGTTTTAATATTATCTCTGATATCGTAAGCGGTGACGTTAACGATGGAAGGAAACGTCTGTCCGGCGGTTCGGCTGGAGGGAGTACCGGAGATTGAAAAACTATCCAGAGGTCCCGGCACAACTGTTATAAGTCCGGAAGAATCGGTAATACCGTCGGCGCTGGCGGTGACATAACAGGGACCTACTTTATCGGCCATGAAAACGCCGTCGACAACATCACCGCAGGAATCTTCAGTAACGTCATAGGTGAAGATGAGGCTGTCTATTTCGTTTTCGTATTGATCGTTACCGCTGACATCGAAAGTGATGATAGAATCCGCCGGGACGCTGAGCGCGGTATCCGGCATTATGATTATATGATCCAACGGGCCCGGTTGGAGAGAAAATCCCTGGGAAACGGCGGGCCCGTTTTCAATAATGCCCGTGGAATCTGTAGTCATTACGACAACCGTATAGTTCTGAGCCACGGTATCGTTTGCAATCGGCCAGGTCCTTACGGATATGCGCGAGGGTGCATCAGCCGGCTCAGCGCCCTCATTAAGCTGGAACTGGACTGTCTGACCAGAAATGATAATCGCCCTTATGACAGGTTCGCTACCATCATTTCCCGGATCGTCGTCTGAGTAGATTGCCGTATCTATTCCCGCGATATCGAAGCCCGATGGAAACGTTACCCAGATTATCCCGGAATCACTGACGGGAGTGGCCACGGTATTGAATCCGACCTCGTGGGTATCGGCCGCCGCAACCGTAGCCAG
>CBDVBL010000124.1:0-6539 GCA_965372205.1 uncultured bacterium | reverse complement strand
AGCTGGATATCCTGCAAAAGATTCTCTGAGAGCATATTGGCATAGTAGCCGGTAAGTCCATCGCTGCGAGCGGCCGTTATATTCCCCCAGTTGGAATCGACCAGCGCCACCTCGAACCCTTCAGCTTTGAGCACGTTCGCAATCTTTTGAACCCACGGCTGGGCGCCGGCAAACAAAACGCCCTGCGGATCAGGCCTGGCGACCTTAAGCCAGCGCGCCACGAAAGGAGCGGTGATACCGTAGATGGCCACCGTCCCGATGATCACCTGGAACGTCAGCGGCATGAGGCTTTCGCCATTCGGAATGCCGATCTCCGCCAGACGTATGGCAAAAACCGAGATCACGGCCGCCGCCACTATACCGCGCGGCGCTACCCAGGCCAGAAAGAGACGCTCTCGCCATTTCAGATCGGACCCGAAAGCAGAAGCGAAAACCGCGGCCGGGCGGATTATGACAATCAGAATTCCGACAAATACCCAGTTGGCTGCATCGAACAAAGACAACTGCTCAAAGGTGAGCCTCGACGCCAGGATTATAAACAGGCTCGAAATTAAAATGACTCTCAGGCTTTCCTTAAACTCGGTGATATCTCTGATAGAAACGAATTTCTGGTTGGCCAGCGCTATGCCCATTATCGTTACCGCCAGAAGACCGGATTCCGTCAGGATGGCGTTCGATGCGATGTAGCAAATGATAACGAGCATGAGGGCAACCGGGTTTTGCAGAAAATCGGGGATCAGGTATCGTTTGAGTAATATCACCAACGCTGAGGCCCCTGCCAGGCCTATTATTCCACCGGCAATAACAGCTTTGACCACGCCCCAGATGGCCAGCGATGATCCCTCACGCATGCCGCCGGATAGAATCACCTCGAAGACCAAAACTGCCAATATGGCTCCAATCGGATCGTTGACGATACCCTCCCATTTGATAATAGACCCGATATTTCCCACGGGTCTGACATGCCGCAGAAGCGGAATAATGACCGTAGGACCCGATACAACCAGAATCGCCCCCAGCAATATGGCAGGCGCCGGCTGCAGGCCGACAACGAGGTATGCTGCTAAAGCAATTAGCGACCAGGTGATCAAAATCCCGATTGTAATCAAATTCCTGACGACGCTTCCGACACGGCGAAGCTCGAAGATTCGAAGACTGAGGCCGCCCTCGAAAATTATGATCGCCACTGAAACCGAGACGAAAGGAAAAAGCAGATCCCCAAAAAGCTCGTCAGGATTGAGGATGCCGGACACGGGGCCGGCCATGATACCAAATATCAAGAGGAGCAATATTGCCGGCAGATGCAGCCGCCAGGCGAGCCATTGCGCAACAATACCCAGCACTATAATGGTGGCCAATCCTAAAAGCAGATGCTCGCTCATAATATTACCCCCCGGAAGGATATTATATCTAAGGTGAGGATAATTTCAAGCACGAAGAGTATATGCGGATTAAAAGATGGATGCTGGCATATCGGCCGGTCAGGACGGCAGCGGCTCTGACAAGTCTGAATCCACCGTTATGGATAGCCTATTCGGCCATGATATTGAAATGTTCTTTTGCCATTTCCCAGAGATCGACAATTCTCACACTTGCCGAATCGACTATTCTCTCATACAAACCGTAATCGGGATTAATGGATTTGCGGGTTATATATTCACTAACCTCAGTTACTTTATAAGATGATCTCCTTAGGTGATCGAAGTTGTAATGGGTGTTCGTATAAGTTCCACCGCTTTCCCCATATGGTATGCCCCATTGTTTATTATAGAAACTCTCAAAATCGCAGTCCGAAGATCCACGGAAGAAATTATATCCCTTATATCCTTCTCCGCCGCTTTTAACCACAAGCAATGTTGAACTATCAGGAAAAATTTTGAGACGTTCGATCCTTGACGCGCCTATGAAGGAATCAACGCCTCCTATCTGACCGCAATAATATCGGAGACTGTCGTTGCCAATACGTTCCCAGGCCGTCAACACATTTATCTTCCTCTCATGACCGAAGAAATCCATCAAGATATAAAACTCGAATTTTCGCAAACCTGGCCGATATCGTTTTCGCTTCAAATTGCCGCGCTGTTTCGACAGAGGCTCCCAATCATATACCCAGTGCCTGCTCCTGGAATACTCAATCGGGCTAAGATCCCGTCTGATACCGTCAGCTTCGGGTTTTAGAATATGCCATTCGATGAATCTGGAGCAGTCAATACTTTCTCTATCCAGAGTATCTGTCCGAGCAAAACTTCCTACGAAATAGTCAAGATCATTTATGTGTATAGTCTGCCCGACAGAAATCCCACTTGAGGCGAGAAAGCAGATTATCATATGCACTTTTCGCATAGTCTGTCCCCCTAACATTGCATCAAACCGGGTGGATCCGGCCTACATTTCTTCCCGCCCTACACGCACCACCCTGATCTTACCCCGATCATCCTCTGCCGATCCATAGAAAGCCAGTATCTCGGATATGCCGTCGTTATCGCAATCGGCGGCCAGTATGCTCGAAGGTATGGGCAGCTTATACGACCAGCCTGGCTTATCCGCCAGCACCGTCCCGATGGCCCCGAAATAGATATCCAGTGTACCGTCGCCGGTCTCTATCAAAAAATCAGAAAGGTTGTCGCCGTTGAAATCACCTGTTATGGCGATATTTTCTCCATAACTTATATTGCCGGAGTTCAGATCCACCATGGCGCTGATGGAGGTGCTCAGCGATGGTTCATCGGGATAACGCCCGCCGGCACCCTGCAGATATATATCGAGATCCAGATCGAGCCGGCTCAATATCAACATTTTCATCAGGGCCGTGATCCCAATTTTCAACGCCGGTATCACTATATCCACACGCCCGTCGTTATTGAGATCGTGCAGGTAGGCCATGCCCGCGGAATTAGAGATGTTTCGGCTGAACGACGGAGTTTCATCGTATCCCTCGCGTGCGTTACACAGATATATTTTTATATTTGATTCCAGGCTCTTGACGCCTCCCCTGTTTTGAGAGACGATCAGATCGGCCAGGCCGTCCCGGTTTAGATCCTCCACCTGCAGGTTAAATTCCGTATCTCCGGCCTCGGCCTCCGGCCAGAGCTTTTCGTACGATCGATCATCCGGATCTTTTATGAATCCTCCCTGGAAGGTGCCTGCAAAGATGGACATCCGGGTATTGTCAATCACAAACATATCTTCAATACCATCGCCATTATAATCGCAAAATTCGATTACCGGCAGTGAGTATTGATAAGTAAAGGTCATTCTGTCCCTCATCTCGGAAATTCCTGCAGATTGAGCGGCCGCACGGTGCTGTATCGGTATATCGGTTACGGGTGCGACGCCGCTGTTGTCGACGGAGTATATCGATATGCTGGAGAAGGTGGGAATCAACAAGAAAGTCCGATTGTTCCGGGGCGAGGCTCGATAGAAATCCCAATAGGATACGGATTCAGTCGTCGGAAGATAGAATATGGTGGTTTTTCCTACAACCTGACGCGGCGCTTCCACTTTGCTATCGGTAACCTTTATGGCATAAAGACCCTCATAGGAAAGGTAGAGGATCTCCGGGCGGTTATCACCGTCGATGTCGCCGGTGTCAAAAACCACTGCATCGTGGGGAATATCAAAGACAAGGTCGGGATCGGACTTATATGCTCCGCCGGATTGATAGAATAAACATCCTTTTCTGAACGGTACCGGAGCGCGGCCGTCCGCGCACAAGGCGAGGATCTCCATAAGAGAATCGCCATTGAAATCGGCCATCAGGAAATCTGATAGTTCGCCGGGAAGATTAAGCTCTTCCACAATTGCGGTTCCCGATTTTTCCCTTCTGGAACAACCGTTACTCAAGATTAATGAAAAGGCCAGAGCAGATACCAGCAGCAATCTGAATATTAATCTCAATCTAAATTTCCTTTCAGGCTTCGTTTCCGAAATTCGGTCAACTCTCTGTCTATTGATACACACGTCCGGTGGAATTATTCAAGGACGCGCTTCATTATACTAATAGACCAGCTCCCGGTTTCAGTCAATTCTTTCCGGGTCGTTCCAGAAAAATCTAATCAACCCTCCCGGTGTGGCGATCCAGATGTAATCGCCGTCCAGAGCGATGTTTCGAACATCATCTGAAATCATACCGTCGCCGACCGTGAACAGCCGGCTGTAACCGTCTTCTAACCTGTATTTCCAGAGCCCTATATCCGTGGCAGCCCAGATGTTTCTTCCATCAACCTGGATACCCCGCAGGTGCCATTGGCCAAAATACTTATGATCGGTTACCGTGAAATTCTCCTCTGTATTCAAATCGACGATCAGAACATCGTTGCGGGTGAGGAAATATAGGCTGTCTCCAGCCGGGGCGATATCGTAGATTTCGGTTGAGAGCATCCGGTTGGGCGTATTCACGAACTCGAATTCGGCATCCTCGTCGAGAAGTCGTCGGAGAGCACCTCTATCTGTTGACAGATACAGGTATTGGCCGATAATTTTGACGTTGTTTATGCGCCATCCCATGAGCCGCTGTTGCTGCAATTCGATCATCGAGATGCTGTTCAGGCCGGTATCTCCCTTATTCGTGGAATTGGCAGGCTCTTTACCTTTCGAAATACTGCCCGAGTCCTTCCTGCCGATATAGCCAAGACCGTTATCCGTTCCTGCGAAAACCCAGAGGCTATCATCGGCCACTGATGAGATCATTACCGACGGTAGCCTTGAGAAGTCTGCATAGGCCGTGAAATCGTTATTCTCTTTATCATAGCGGGCCAGCCCGTATTCCGTCCCCAGCCAGATGGTGCCATTTCCACCGGCCACCGATGTCAGCTTGGACGAGGCCAGACCATTCATGTACCGGGGTTGAAACCACTGCCATTTCCCGGCCGACCTATCGAATTTGCTGATTGCACCCGCGGTAAGATCTCCAAGACCATCACCCATCCAGAAATCATCTCCGATCTTGACGATGGTTGAAATATCCGCGCTATAAGGACCGTAAGGCATGATGCTTAGATCCCTGTAACGGGTGTTGATGATAGCGGGGCCCATACCCCAGGTGCCGACGAAAAGATTGTCATAATCGTCTTCCGCCCCTCGGGTTAGAGGAAACTCCTGCATATTGAAATCCATAAGGCGGCCTTCCTGGTAGCTGTAACCGAATTCGGTGTGCAACAGCGGAAAGGCCTCAGGGTCGAAATCGTTGTGTGCCAGTTCAACAGGAAAATCCCCGCCTCTATACCATGTCTGGAAGATTGGCTGGTAATAGGCGTTGCCGTCAGGAGTAGTCACCCAGATCCGATCCCAATCGGGATCGTAGGCGATATTATCTATCCAGGCGGCCGGGATACCGTCCGTGATAGTCAGAGGGTCGAGCCACTTTTTTGCGAAACGGTCATATCGTATAATGCCTCCAGTAGTGCCGAAATATACGATCGTCTGATCCATGGCAACGGCGGTCACATACCTGAAATTGGTATAGGTCACCCAATCGCCTTCGTCGAAGTGGCCGCTGTTATTCAGTATCGCCGACAGGGCCAATATTACTGTGATAGAGATCATTTGCCTCAAATATACATCCGGCGGTAATCCCTGAAAAGGATAATTTGACTAAATTCCACCGCCGTAGTATTCATTGAACGGCTTATACGATAACTGGCGAGGGGCAAAGGACATGTCTCCTGAAAAAATACCTCATCTTAAAGAAGGTTTCCCGGAGGGAGGTATCAATTGGCATATATAAGAGTCATAGGGCCGGGCGAGGCCGATGGTTTTCTGAAACGGCAATACGACGCCGCCATTAAAAGGGCCGGCAGCGTGGCCAACGTGGTCAGCGTCCAAGGGCATAATCCGAAGGTCCTGGAGTCGTCCATAAAGTTTCATCGCGATGTCATGTATGGTAAATCTCCTATCTCCCGAGCCCAGAAAGAGATGCTGGCGGTAGTCGTGTCCGGGGTCAACGAATGCCATTACTGAGTGGAATCGCATGCGGCCGAGTTTCGGTCGGAATGCAAAAGTGATGAGTTGGCCATGGCGGTCAAAACCGGTTGGCGGGAGGCTGATTTATCGAATCTGGATAAGGCGCTCTGCGGATTCGCCGAGAAGCTGACATTAAAACCGTCGACAATCGAACAGGCGGATATCGACCGGCTGCAGGCCCTGGGCCTCGACGATCGCGGGATCACCGACGCCGTGGAGGTGATCGCCTATTTTAACTATATAAACCGTATCGCCGACGGCCTGGGAGTCGATCCCGAGGACTGGATGCGATAAGCCCGGGAGCAATCCACATTTGGCTTGACAACATTCGCTAAACGAATTTCATTGTTTACCGATAGATTTATTACACTCCTCGGTAGCTCAGTTGGTAGAGTCCCTCCGAAGGCGGGATTAACCACCGGGCCGTTGAGGTGAAAACAGAATACGCCTCAGTAGCTCAGCTGGTAGAGCAAGTGGCTGTTAACCACTGGGTCGTTGGTTCGAGTCCAGCCTGAGGCGCTCTTTTATGCATAATTTCAAACATGCCATACTGGACATATATACTATACAGCCACTCA
>CBDVBL010000123.1:0-6587 GCA_965372205.1 uncultured bacterium | reverse complement strand
ATATATCCTTGTCGACGAGTTCCAGGATGCCAACTACGCCCAGGTCGAGATACTCCATCATCTCGTCGGAAATAATTGCGGTATCACGGTTGTCGGCGACGACGACCAGGCCATATACAGGTTCCGCGGTGCGAGCTTCGCATCGTTTAAGCTATTCCAAAAGCTGTTCCCCGATGCCAGGGTTTATAAATTAGAGGAAAACTACAGGTCGACCTCTAACATCGTAAAAGCCGCTCAGTCGGTTATCGAGATCGATCCCGCGGCCCGTTTTGAATCGCAAAAGAAGATGTTCTCATCGGGCGATTCAGGCGAAAATGTCTCGGTCAGAATCTGTCCTGATTATCGGACGGAGGCGGAATCGGTGGCGGATGAAATAGGCTCCCTTTTGAGTAACGAAGCATATAACAAACCAAAATCGATCGCCGTTCTTTTCAGGGCGAGGCGCCATAAGGATCTATTGGCCGGTATCCTGGAGAGAAGAAAGATCGATTTCTATTATGATAGGAAAATCGAGGAGTCATCATCACAGCCTGTAAAATTTTTAAAGACCCTCTACGAATTCGCAATCGACAGCAGTCGCCGTGACCTGTTGGCTATGATAATCCATCATTTCATGCCCGGCATAAAGCCTGATCTCGAGAGGGAGATCGGGTATAAGTTGTCACGCGGGGAAAGCGAGCCGCTCGATATATTAAAAGCCATCGCCTCAGAAAGCGACGGGGTGTTTTCTACTGATCTTATCAACCTGATCGATCTTCTAAACGAATTAAGGGACTTGACAGCAAATAAAAATCCACTGCAGCTTCTGGAAATATTAGTATCACGGGCCGGAATTCTGTCATCGATCATCGTTAATGGGCAGATAATCGACCATCAGGCAATGGCGGATATTGCGGGGATCCTCAAGGATGCCGATTCATTCCTGCAGGAGAATGATACAGGTTCTCACCAGGCGTTTCTTGAATATCTGAACTGGAAAACCGGCTATTCGGAAGATGAAAGCGAAATTGAGGATACCAAGTTTCCGGTAGTCCTGCAAACAGTTCATGGTTCGAAAGGACTTGAGTACCCGGTGGTGTTTGTTATAGGGCTATCCAATATTCGTTTTCCGCCGCGAAGAAGGAGCGCCACCCTCGAGTTCCCGGCGGAGCTTTATAAAGACGAATTACCCCCCGGCGATTACAGGATTCAGGAGGAACGCCGCCTGTTCTATGTCGCCATGACCCGCGCCCGCGAGAGACTCTACCTGCACGGGCTCGAAAAGAAGGGAACCAGGTTGTCGCAGTTCGTAAAGGAGCTGACCGGGCAGCCAATATTTGATGAGGTCGGCGAAACAAAAAAGATTGAGCAAATAACAACGTTACCTGAGACAGCCTTCGGGCCGGCTGAGGCCATTGACGAGACAAGATCGGTTGTAATTCTAGGTTCTGCTCCCATTGAGGATGCGCTTCCCAAAAGTATCCTGAAACTCTGGAGACTCCAATCCTCGAAGGCCCAGGCGCCGGAGGAGTTCGAGCGGGTTAAAGATGAGTTTAAAAGCAAGCTTGATTCCTCGCTTTCGGAATTGAAGAGCCGAATAGACCATGAGAAATTTACTCCTCATCAACCGGACCAGCGATACAAAGTCGATCGGGTTTCCTATACCGACCTGGAGACATTCGATACATGCCCGCTGAAGTTTTACTACCGGAAGATACTTCGCCTGCCATCGCCGCCTTCACCTCATCAGTTGCTGGGGCAGGTGATACATGTAGTCCTCGAGAAGGCGGGGAAATCCATGATAGATGGCAAGGCCGTCGCGCTTGATGACCTGATCGTGGAATTCGAATCCCGATGGAGAAGAATCCATTTGAGCGATCCCGATCAGAAAGAACGGCTGATGCAGAGGAGTCGAGACCTGCTAAAGAATTTCATCAGTATGCAATTGAAAAGGCCGGGCAAGCCTACCTCGCTGGAAAAATCCTTCGGCATAGAGCTTTCCAATGCCAAACTCACCGGCAGGATAGACAGAATCGATAAGACGCCGTCGGGACTGGCCGTCATAGATTATAAAACAGGCAAGAAAAATGATGCGAAACTTAAAGACGATTTGCAACTGCCGATCTATTCGCTGGCCTGCAAAGAGATTTTTGGAGAATACCCATCGAGCCTGATTTTCATGTTCCTCCGGGACGGTGCGATTCACGAGTGCTCGTTCGAGCCTGAAGCTTTAGAAGCTATTAGATCGGAGATTGGGGACAGGATAGAAAAAATCAACTCATCCGATTTCGCCGCCACGCCCGGTTATGATTGCCGTTTCTGTGATTTCCGCCGGATCTGCCCGGCGCGGCAGAAATGAAAGCCCGTTCAAGGCGTTGGGGTGACATGCCACCCCGCCGTTTGCAGAACTGTCATTCCCGACCCCGATCGGGAATCCAGTACCACGCCACAACATGGATTCCCGTTTTCATGGGAATGACAAGGGATATCTTAGTAGAGGGCCAAACCGCTGTACGCCTTCGGGCGAACGCACTTCCCCCTACAGCCCCAGTTCCCCTTTAGAGAAAATAGCCTCGTATGTTATGTTCAGCTTTTGAAAATGCTCTCTGGCGCCCTGGTCTCTATCGACGATCACCATAACCTTGACGATCTCGCATCCTGCGGCTCTCGCCGCCTCGATAGCCTTGGTGGCCGAGCCGCCGGTGGTGGCCACATCCTCGATGATGACCGCCTTCATCCCTTTCGCGATCGGCCCTTCCAAAAGGCTTTTGGTGCCGTGATCTTTTGATTCCTTGCGAACGATAAAGCCGGTCAGCTTGCGGCCGCGATTGTGCGCCAGCGCAATGACGGCTCCGATCATGGGATCGGCTCCGAGAGTCGGCCCGCCGACGGCATCGATGTCGATGTCCTCGAGCATATCGAGCATGATTTCCGCCATCAGGTTGAGGCCTTCCGAATCGAGCGTGGCCAGCTTGCCGTTAATGTAATATGTGGACTTCTGACCCGAGGCCAGCGTGAAATCGCCGAACTTGACGGCCTTTTCAAGCAGGATCTCTTTTAAGCGGCTTTTCTTATCCTTCACCGATATCCCCTTTCTGATATACGAAAGCGACACCACCCTCCTTGAATCGGCGCCGCCATTCTGATGTTAGACCATACATCATACCTGGTCAAGTTTTTTTCTACAACAGATCCCCGATCGTCAATCGGCTAGGCCGATCAAGATAGTATCCGAATAAACCATTCCATTTAGATCGGCGAACGCATAAACCAGATAACGTCCACCCGCAGGCCAGCTTCCGTCCGGCTTACGGCCGTCCCAGACAGATTCGTAGCGGCAGATATCGTCGCACTCTCCTCGCAGCGCCCGGGCGAGATATGTATAACCGGTTTTTTTCTCAAGTATATGGACCGATATGGAGTCCGGGAAACCGTCGTTACCGGTTAGAGAAAATTTCAGCGAAATCCTCTCTCCCATAGCATAGCCTCCCGGCCTGGTGTCATTAGTCATCTCATGTTTTCCTCTGCAGGAGACCAATACGCTCAGCACCAGAATAGCCATAAGAAACGGCTTCATTTTATGACTCTGCCTTTTTCGGTGGCGATGTTTTCCCCAGAAGAGATTCGATTATCAAGAGGATGAGAGCCGCGATCAGGAACTCCTTCCATAGCTCTCGCCCGAACCTGGCCTCTTTAATCGAGGTCTTCATATCGGAACCCGGTGTGATCGTTCTGACATCGATTCCCAATAGCTCGGCAACTTCGTCCGGCGTTATTGTCTCAGCGGACGACTCGGCGCGGTCAATATTGAATGCCAGGAGCGATAAGGTTTCCTCACCGGATTTGAGGCTGTAAATTCCCGGGGGGCCATACTCGGTGAAGCTCACCAGCGACCCGGTTCTGGTCCGGGCCGGGAGAAGGTCCTCGACTGTATTGGCCGGGGAGACCAATTTTAAACCGCCGGTGATATCCCCTTTGATATTCCAGCTGGAGAGTTCGCCGATGATACCCTCGAAACCACCGCTGGCCCCATGGGAACCCAAATATTCTATGCTTCTTACGAGAAAGGGCACGAAAAATGAGTGGGCGGGAATATCGCCGGTTAATAGATCCAGCCCGCTCGAAAAAACCAGTATCGGGTTCGTCTCGGATTCAACCAGAAGATTTATCCCCGAACCGCTGGAACCGATAGTCCGGCCGCCTTCCAGATCCCTGTAGTAGTTTATATGGATATCCGGCACGGTCGGCCGTGAACGATCCTTATCATCGGCAGAATATAGAGAAAAGATCGGGTGCTCGAAATCGAAATTGTCCCAGATAATGTATTCCCCTGGTTTGCCCGCAAGTTCACCCGGGGATACACCTGCATTTTCCATCAGAAAACGGCTCCAGTAAGCCGAGTCGGATGATGTCCCCAATGAAACCAGCAATCCGCCACCGCCGGAGACGAATTTCTCAACGGCCGCTTCTCGTGCGGGACCGAGATTTGGCAGATCATAAAGCAACACTACGTTATAATCTTCCAGGTTCTCCCGGAGAAGATCTGCCGCCCCGATGCCGCTATAGGCGATCTGAGCGGCCTCCTCTCTATCGAGCACGAGATTCAACAATTTCAGGCTGTTTTCGGTCTGCCCCACGGTTAGCAGATTTATCTTACTGGCGACATGGAGGCTGAAATATCGTTTATTGTCCAGGCCGTAACGGTCATAATCGATCTCCACATAACCGCCGTGGTCTCCCGGTGAATCGAGTTTGAATGTAACACCGACCCTTGATGGGTGGTCCGGTGGAAGAGATACGGTTGCCTGCGCCTTTCGTTCGCCATCAACCACCACACCGACAAGTATGTTTTCAAGAGTGCCCTTACCATAATTAACAAGCTCCGCTTCCAAATCAAAGCTTTCCCCGGGGACGAGAATCTGCGGAGGATACGTAATACCGGTGATTCCAACATTGTCTGTGCCCGTCGGCTGGGGTGGGATGATGAATATATGAATCCCATCCCATGATTCGCCCCGCAATATATCAGGTGGGAGGTTTTCCCAGTTTCCTCTCTGGTGGTCGGAGAATATATAGATCTCGCGATTCAAATCAGGGCTCTTCCGAAGGATCTCCAGGGCGGCTCGAAGCGGCTCGCCTATATTACCGGTTTGATAGCCCGGTTCGATATCCTTCAAACGTCGTTTCAGGTTATCGCCGGGATTAAACGGCCCGATAGTAAAAGGCGATTCGCTCTCCGGATATGAAACAACGCTAACCATGTCGCCGGGTTCGAGTATATCTAAAAGCCTGCCGGCCAGCCTCTTGGCTTCATCGAATATGCTACCCGTTTCCCCCTCGGCCTCCATCGATGCCGATCTGTCGAGGATTATGACCACCGATGATGCAGCCCTCGATGAGCCGACAAAACCTCGCAGCGTCGGACGCGCAAAAGCCATCACAATCAACGCTATAATTATCATCCTCAGGATCAAAAGCAAAAGTTCCTTGATCTTGAGCCATCGCATTCTGCTTTTCTGCATCTGCTCCAGAAACTTAAGCGATGAAAACTCGATAGTCTTGATACGCCTTTTTGAGAGAAAATGAATAATCAGCGGGATCGAGACCGCGGCCAGCGCCAACAGAAATGCTGAGTTAAGAAAGCTCATGCTAAGAAATACCTTTAATAATAAACCTCACAGGAATGATAAATGTTACATCCCGAGTTCGTATGTTGATTCAATATATTTTTTTGCCAGCATACTCAGATATGCCCCACCGCCGCGGATTGCGGCCTGTTCATAAAAGCCTATCGCCTCTTCCCTCTTACCCTGCAGGTCGGCCGTCCGGCCCTGCTCCAGAAGTATCAAGGCCTGCAGATGTGGCCGTCGCTCCAGAAAATAGGCGATACCGAGGTTTTGTCTGGCCTTTTCAAATTTACCCAGTAACGCAAATGCCTTTCCGGCTGTCAGATAGTTCAACGGATTATGTGACGACTGCGCTGTGAGATTGAGAGCACGAGCGGCGGTCTGCTCAAGAAGCGAATCTACATCAGTCTCTCCCGATACGATCTTCCGTCTCGCCCATTCGACGGCATAGCTCGGTGAATATAGAATATCTCCGCTAAGTTTATCGAATATCACTTTGGCCGAATCCAGATCTCCTCTATCGATCAGGATGGTTGCCAGTTTCAGTCCTGAGATGCCGTATCCCTCCTCCGTTGCTTCCTCATAAAGCGCGGTTGCCGCCTCGAAATCTCCGAGCGCCAGATCCGTATCGCCTTTGAGAGTCAAGATCCGCGGCTCTCGTCCTGATAATTCAAGCAGATCATCATAGGTTTTATCCGCGGCCTCATAATCTCCCAGCCAGTACTGGCAGGCAGCCAGATAGTTCAAATTATCCGACTTATCATCGACGCCAAGAGCAACCAGCTCTGCGTAATACTCTCGAGCCTTCTCATATCTGCTCTGCCCGAAGTAGGTGGATGCATAATATCCCAATTCCCCGCTACCCGGTTTGTAACCCTTAATATAATCGATGTATTGTCCAATGACGTGCAACAAGCTTATGCCATAGATTTCCCGGAAATTTGTTTCATAATCCAGGGGTGATGACTGCCTGTACAGGTT
>CBDVBL010000122.1:0-6590 GCA_965372205.1 uncultured bacterium | reverse complement strand
AGATCAATGTTACTTTTTAATGATGAGCCTATAAGGCCGGCAAGAGATAAGTTCGATCTGCCCGTAATCACTATAATATCGCTCAGATAGAAGCCACTCGGGGCTGAGGAAAGCTTACCGCTCATCGATCTGATCTCAAAATCCCTCCCTGGCCAGCGAGCGGTGAGGCTATGCAACTCCAATTCCGAGCTATTCTCCTCGCTGGAAGCTGATAAGATTAGCGAGTCGATATAGATGATATCGCCGTCAGTCAACACCGCAATAATATCGTTGATCTGGATTTTATCTATAGAAGCCGAAAGTGGCAGGGAGAAAGAAGGAGAGCTACCTCTGCGGGATTCTTCGCCTCCCGATTTATGCGGAAAGGATACGAGGACCGAATCTATGGCAAGGTTTTTGAAAGCGTAACGCCCTTTAAGTATTTCCAAAAGATCATATTCAAGTTCGAGGCGCGCAATCCTCAGGTACGGGCCTCCGTCGCCTGCAACCGGGGATACCGTTATCCCCTCGAGGGCCAGACGGTTCCATAGATCGCGGTTCATCCGCTCAAAGCGAATTGTCAATCCGGCATTACGGGATGCCATGAAGTCCATCCAGTTATTGAGCTCCATTTCCGGAAGCGTGGTGAAATAAAAAAGGTATACAACGCCTGAAACAAACAGAAATATAACAGCAACGATATATATTGGTATTTTCAGAACTGTCCTCATAAGAGCTTATACGCCTTAATATATATAATCGTCGATGGATTCGGAAAGCTCTTCGTCGGTGATCCTGGACCAGAGTTTGAGCGATTCGATAACCCGTTCCGGGGAAATCCACAATAAACAGGTAAATATTGTCTCATAGATCTCAGAATCATCGCAACCAACGTTTCTGCTCCCTCTAATATGGGAGTTGAGCTGGCGATTGGCCCCCAACGCCGTCAGGGATGAAACCACTGCCAGTTCCCGGGTCTTTATGTCCATTCCCTCCCGCGATAGGACGTGCCCGTAGCCCTCGGCTACCATTAGATAGCCCAAATCGGGACAGAGTGCACTAATTTTATTGTTAATTCTTTCGAATTTGTCTCCATGCACTTTCCCTCCGGTTAAAGCTCCGCGTTCCAACAAAACCTCTGATGACTCGAGGGGCCGTGCTGAAATATTACTCATATCGAAGCCGCATCTCTCTTTCAAGGCTTGCTCCAGGCAAAAAAAAGATTCAATGGCCGCGGGGTATCCGCAGAAAAGATAACCCTGCAACAGAAGCTCATAGACAATTTTTAGATCATCGCTGTCAAAAATCGCCAGATTCAGGATCGCTGCCAGATTCCGCCGGTCGCCACAGGCTTGCAGAGAGGCGATGGAAGATACGAGCCTTAAATGTTCAGAGAGACCCCCCCTGGCGAATATCCGTTTCATCATACCGCATTTCTTACCCCCCAGGAGATCCGGAGCACGTTCGCAATCTAACCGCATTTTATGACCTTCCAAAAAAAAACCACCGTGTTCACGATGTGAAACGGTGGTCATAAAAAGCGACCTCCCGCTAAGTCAGACCCTTTCTGAAGGCGAATCCCATTTTAAAGAACGGCAGATAGATAACCACGATGATTGTACCGATTACTATACCTATAAGCATAATGAGGATCGGTTCTATAAGGGATGTCATCCTGATTATCACCGCCTCGAGCTGCTTATCATAGTACGTTGCGGCCTTGCCAAGCATTCCATCCATATCCCCCGTTTCCTCCCCCGTTGCCGCCAGGGAGATGAGGGTGTTGGGAAAGGCATTGGTCTTTTTCAATGATGCCGATATTGAGAAACCGTCTCTGATCAATCCCGTAGCCTGCCTGACAGCCGACTTATAATGGACATTATCCATGACTCGGTAAACAAGATTTAAGGAATCGACGACCGGAACACCTGCGGTCATAAGCATCCCGAAAGTGCGACAGAACTTGCTCATCAGTGAATTTACAAGGATCTGCTTGAGAAGCGGAATGCTCAGCTTAACCCTGTCAATAACTTTTCTGCCCGTGAATGTGAGACTTATGATTTTGATAGAGACTATAAGAAAAATCAATCCGATAAAGGTAGCAAAAAAATTGGCACCGATCACATCCGATACCTGTATCAGGATCTGTGTGGGAATAGGAAGTTTGGCCCCGAACTTCGAATAAACGCTCTCAAACTGGGGGACGACATACACCATGAGAATTGTGGTTACGATTGCAAGCATCACCACAACCAGCGATGGATAAGCCATTGCAGATACTATCTTTCGCCTAGTATCCTGTATGAAATCCAGGTAATCGGCCAACTCTTCCAGAACGGTATGCAGTGAACCGGAAACCTCCCCCGACCTGACCAGAGCAACATATAGCGGCGAAAAGACACCGGGATGCCTATCAAGAGCATCCGACAGGGCAAAACCCTTCTTGACATCGTTTAAAAGCTGGGCAACCACCTTCTTGAATTTTTTCTGGGTCTCTTCGTACAGAAGGTTGTTTAACGACTTCTCGATAGTCAAACCGGCCGAAACCATCGTGGCCAACTGCCTGGTAAAGAACACCTGCGTTCTAAGGGGTACGGCCGTTCTCTTCTTGTGGATATACAGAGCGATCTCATCAAACAGGCCTTTTCTCTTGCCGACCTCCGCTTTCCTCGAATCAATCACCGAGATCACGGTCTGCCCTGATTCCCTGAGTTTATTCAGAGCCTCATCGAGAGAATTGGCCGTTAATGTCCCGTCGTGTTTGTTACCTTTAGTGTCTTTGACTATGTATGAAAAGGTCGCCATATACCTTCCTCTCGTCCAACCGCATTTAATGGAAGAAATTAATGAGAATTCTTTAAAACCTTGCGGAAGATCGACGCGGATCTAATCTTCATCGATGGTTTTCTTAAGTACCTCCGCTGCCGCCACAGTACCGGTCAGAATCTTGCGGATTCCGGCTTCCCTTAAACTGATGAGGCCGGTATTTATCGCTTCTATGCGCAAGTCATCTTCGTTACCTCCCTCGAAGATAACTTTTCTGATCGGTAATTTCATCTCAAGTAATTCGAACAGGGCGATGCGCCCGAAGAATCCGGTGTTGCGGCACCGGACGCATCCTTTGCCCTTGTAGAAGACCGTATTGGTATGTTCATCAGGATTCATCCGCAGTGAGAGAATCTCCTCCTCGGAGGGTTTGTATTCTTCCTTGCAGCCGGCGCAGATAGTCCTCACGAGCCTCTGGGCCATGATCAGATTGGTAACCGAACCGACAAGATATCTCTGCACACCAATATCCAGAAGCCTGGTGATCGTGGAGGGAGCGTCGTTGGCGTGTAGTGTGGTGAAAACCAGGTGTCCTGTCAGAGAGAATTTAATAGCAATGTCGGCCGTCTCCTTGTCGCGGATCTCGCCGATCAAAACCTTATCCGGATCCTGCCTCAGAACCGTTCTAAGCGTCGAGGCGAACGTCAGCCCGATAGAGTCATTGGTAGCCACCTGATTAATCTTGTCGATCTGGTATTCTACCGGGTCCTCCACGGTAACGATATTGTCTTCTTCGTCCTGTATTTCTTTCAGGGCCGCATGCAGGGTGGTGGATTTACCGCACCCTGTGGGACCGGAGACGATAATCATTCCATAAGGCATCCTGATCCACTTCCTGAAAATCTGGAGCATATCGTTATCGAAGCCGAGATTGGTCATAGAGAAATCGAAGCCCTTCTTGTCCAGGAGCCTCAAGACCACTTTCTCGCCTCTTACGGTAGGGAGTACGGAGACGCGAACGTCGACCTCTTTATCCGGGGTTTTGATTGAAATGCGGCCGTCCTGGGGCAGGCGACGCTCGGCAATGTTGAGATTGGCCATGATCTTGATTCTCGAGACGATTCCCATAGCAGATTTAAGAGGAGCCGTCATTATCTCCTGCAAAGCGCCGTCAACCCGGTAACGTATCAGCAGGGAATCAAATAGAGGCTCGACATGAATGTCCGTGGCCCTGCTCTTTATAGCCTCGGAGATAATTAGATTGACAAGTTTAACGATGGGAGCCTCGTCGAGCTCCTTTTTCAATTGGTTGACATCAATATCGTCAATATCCTGGCCGTCGGCAGAGACGATAAAATCCATGCCTGAAAGCGCTTCGGAAACCTCGCCGGTCGCCCGGAGCTCCTTATAATGTCTCTCGATCGCCTCATCTATTACCCCCAGCGCCCCGATGCATACTATAATCTGCATGGACGTGATCTTCTGGAGATTGTCTATAATAACAATATCTTCGGGATCGACCATAACAACATGAAGCTGATCATCCTCGAGGGCAAATGCCAGGCAATGGTATTCTCTGGCGAAAAACTCGGGGATAAATTCCAGGGCCTCTTTATCAACCTTGAGCAGAATCTCGGCCGTTATATAACGAACTTGAAGCTGTTCGGATAATCCCCTGGCCAGATCCTCATCGCCTATCAAACCCTCGGCCAGGAGCGTCTCGCCAAGCCTCTTGCCATTTTCTCTTTGCTTCGCTAAACCTAACTTAAGTTTATCTTCGGTTATCAGGTTTTCTTTTAGTAGAACCTCTCCCAGCTTCTCCATCGAACCTCTCTGATATGCGTACTACTCTTCTTGCGGGCGCGTGCAGACGATATTTACCTCCGCTATTACGTTAGGATATCCAAATAGAGTAGCTCTAACGGCGGTTTCGATTCGCGGAATGCCATCCGGCGGGTCCGGTATCTCGCTTCCCATAATCTGATATACGGTTAAAGCAAGCCCATTTTCATCGGTAAACACCTCTGTCGGTCCAATTATAGAACCCGCATTCAAGGCCGAAAAATTTATTATACCGTACTGCACGGCGCAGCCACCACCATCCTGCAGCAAAACCGTAATATCAGATTCAGCAGTGTCCCAATCGTCCGGGCCGTCGCACCGAAGGTTTCCTGGATTCGCTCCGATGAAGATATTGGGATTATAAGCCGGCAGTGGGAACGGGGTGGACGTGTCGGCTACAGGGCCATTTTCGCCGGCGGACATTGCCACTAACTGCAGGGTGTCAAAGGTCCCGTAGCACCCGTAAATAATACGCGAGAATGCCCACCCGTCGGCCGAATCCGGGTGATAAGGCCTGGCTCCACCTGTATATGAGTTACCTTCGACCTCCGCTATGTCGTTGGGAATCAAGGAGAAATAGACTGCAGTTCCATATTCGACCGGATTGGCATATATATCCCAGACCCCGGCGCCCACCTGCACGAATCTCTCCGGATAAGCAGGATTAGTGGCCTCTCCGGCAGGAGCGGGAGACGCTTCGACATGAAATGGAGGACCGGATGAGATCGTAATCAACGATTTTTCGTCGCAAACGAATAGAGAATCGGGGGGCAGCGGTATGGTGCAGGCCTCAATCGAAACCGGCCCCGCCACCGTCCCGGAATAAATCTGTACGACCGCACGGCCGTTTATACTGGTCTCTACCGTGTCGAAATAAACGCCCCACTCGGTATCGAAAGATGGCCACTCATCCGGCACATACTGCGAGCCATTTGCCGATTTTATTTCGAAAGCAACAAAATAACCTTCCGAGAGAGGATTGCCGAAAGCATCCTGAAGCGTCGCGATTATCTGGCACGATGCACCCCCCACCGCAATGTTATCCGCGCTTGCAGACAGCACCAGGGTCGTAGCCTCAGACGATATAATGCGGTAAACCGCCGGATACGCCGACCAGATGGTATCCGTCGGCTCGACAGGGTGAGGCGCAAAGGCGCGAACGTTATCATCTCCCGTCTCGGAACCTACGAGATAAACGGCCGTGGCGATACCGTCCATAGTCGTGGCCGTAGGAGGATTAACAGTCGAAGTAGGGATCTCGTTTATGAAACTGATTTGAGTCCCGTTGGCTACCGGATTGCCGTTGGCATCTAAGGCGGAAACCTCCAAAGTATCTGACATGCTGGACCCGGCAATGAGAGTTACCGGCGAATCAGGCCTGATGATTTGCAGCCTGTCCACGTCATCAGGTATATAAGTCACAACGACCGTATCCCCGACGATCGTCGTATCACTGGAATTTCCCCAGACGAAAATCGAATCGACAATCGGGCCACTTTCGATATTGGGCGGCGACGTAATCGCAGTCTTTGCCTGGCCATTGGTGGTCTGAAGCTGGGAGAACGTGAGTCGCCCGGTGCCGGTATTCTCAAGAAAGACCGAAGTGCCATCCGCTATCAAACCCCCGGATGAATCTTGAACCGTAATAAATATGGTGGACGAATCCACACCATTGGCGATAATGGTCTGCGTCTGCAATGATACCGTCACAACAGCGATGGCGCGAACCGGCAGAATATTCACATTCACGTTATCAGTTGCCTCATGGATTGTGTTTTCCCTGTAGGTGGCAACTATCTCCGTCAACCCGAGACGATCGGTAAATGGTCTGAAAACGGATATAGCCATCCCGGTGCCATCGGTAATAGCGACAGCCTGGTAGGAGCCGTCATGATCGGGATTGGAAAAGATGATTGTATCAAGGGCTATACCAAGACCATCCGTATCATACAGGAATGCCCGAATGAGCGTCGAATCTGAGCCGTCGCCATAGACGCGGTCAG
>CBDVBL010000121.1:0-6634 GCA_965372205.1 uncultured bacterium | reverse complement strand
CGGCCGTGTGTGATTGCCTCGCCAGAGCTGCGTTGACGTTGAGGCCGTAGGCTGTGAGGATTGCCCGGGATCGCCATAGAGCTGAAATATGCCACATACCGTTTCCGCTAACAGGTAGTTTGAGGAAATACCCCAATTCCGAAAACAGACCCTGTAAACCAAAATTGACAGAATTTCCTTGACAGACAAATTCCGGATTTAGCTGACATCGAACAGGGAATTTACTAGGCTATCCAGATTGTCTTTATATTAACGAACTCTTTTATTCCGTAATGAGATAACTCGCGCCCGTAACCCGATTTTTTCACTCCCCCGAACGGCAGTCTTGGATCGGATTTGGTCATACCGTTGATGAACACTGCTCCCGATTCGATCCGGCGCGCAACCCGTTCCGCTTTCTTTAGATCCTCAGACCAGACCGATCCCCCCAGCCCGAACTCACTGTCGTTGGCGACTCTTATTGCTTCCTCTGCATCCTTCACAGCGATAATTGCCGATACCGGCCCGAAAGTCTCCTGCTCGTAAACCGGCATACCCTTTTTAACATTGGATAGAACGGTCGGTAGATAGAACGTCCCGGGACGGTCGGCCTTCTTGCCGCCGCACAGGAGCTTCGCACCCATTTTAATCGATTCCTGCACCTGCCGGTCGAGTTCCTCGAGAAGATCCATACGGGCCATCGCTCCAACCTGCGAATCATCCGAGAGCGTATCGCCCATTTTGAGCGATTTCATAATGGCAACCTGCTGTTCCTCAAATTCACCTGCTTTCGACTCGACTACAATGAATCTCTTGGCGGCGATACAGCTCTGCCCGGCGTTTATCATCCTCGCGGTAACCGATGTAGTCACGCAGGCGGGAATGTCGGCATCCTCTAAAACGATATATGGATCGGAGCCGCCCAGCTCCAGAACCGTCTTTTTCAATTCGTGTCCCGCCGTTGACGCTACCTGCATGCCGGCAGGTTCGCTGCCGGTTAAAGTTACCGCTTTTACAAACCGGTTCTTTATAACTGCTTCTACCTTGCCGGCGGAAATCAGTAAGGTCAGGAAAGCGTTTTCCGGAAAACCGGCTTCTTTAAAAACCTCTTCTATGGCAAGAGCGCTGCCCGGCACATTCGAGGCGTGTTTCAACACTCCCACGTTGCCGGCCATCAACGCCGGAGCGGCGAAACGGAACACCTGCCAGAAAGGGAAATTCCAGGGCATCACCGCCAGCACCACGCCTATGGGCTGAAACACAACCATACTCTTGCTGGCGTCGGATTCGATTATCTCGTCGGCCAGGAATTTTTCGGCGTTGTCGGCGTAATAGTCGCACACCAGGGCGCACTTTTCCACCTCGGCGCGCGATTCTTTTATGATCTTGCCCATTTCAACCGTTATAAGTTCCGCGTATTTATCAGTATTTTTACGCAAGTGCTCGGCCGCCTCATGCATGAGTTCGCTTTTTTCGGCAAATGATACATTACGCCAGCTCAAAAAACAGTTATGCGCGGACTCGACAATTTTCGTTACTTCTTCCTGGGAATGCTCTTTATATTCTTTTATCAGCTCATCGGTGGCCGGGTTTATCGCTTTCATATCCTCACATCCTTTATATATATGTTAACTCAAATCCTTTTCCAGTTTCTCGCTTAATTCATAGTTTACTTTAGGCTGTATCGGTATCTCCACCAGGCAAAGCTCCTGGCTCGTGATTGCTTTATTGAGATCGTCCTTCAACTCCTGCAACGTTTTCGGAGAATAAGCCGGTATCCCGAAACTCTCGGCATATTTTTTGAAATCGGGATTTGTGAGGCCTGTCCCGAAAGTCTTTCCGGTATGTCTGTACTGCTTCCACGATATCAGGCCGTAATCGTTATCGTTGAAGACAATAATCGTATAACCGATGCCCAGCCTTTTCGCAGTCTCGATCTCCTGTGAGTTCATCAGAAAACCACCGTCACCCATCACCGTCACAATCTGCTTCTCAGGTCTGGCCAGCCTGGCGGCGATACCTCCCGGCAACGCTATCCCCATGCTGGCGAACCCGTTCGATATCAAAACCGAGTTCGGTTCGTAGACAGGATAATTCCGTCCAATCCACATCTTATGGCTGCCGACGTCTGAGATTAGTATATCGCCGGGATTCATCAACTCCCGGATTATCTGCAAAACGCCCGGCACCGTGAAATCATCACCATCTTTTAATGTATAGGAGTCCAGATCATCACCAATCCGCTTTCTGATCTGTTTATACCATTCGTTATTGAATTTGAGATCTCCGGTGGCGTTGCTATTATTCAATTCCCATAATGCGGCAGATACATCGGAAACAATCTCAACATCAGGCTGGTAATATTCGTAGACTTCGGCCTGCTGAAAATCGATATGAATAATCTTTTTATCTTTATTTCTGTTCCAGAATTCCGGCGCGTATTCGGCGATATCGTAACCTACGGTGATAACAAGGTCGGTTTTATCGAAGGCCTGCATCACGTAATCTCTCGCCTGCAGACCTACCGCGTACAGCGAATGTTCGTCTTTGTCGCTTATGGCTCCCTTGCCCATGAACGTATGGACTACGGGGATATCGGTTTTTGCGACCAGCTCCCTTAAATGTTTCGACGCCAGCTTACGAATCGCCCCGTTGCCCGCGAGAATCAACGGCGCCCTTGCCTTTTTTAAAATTTCCATAGCGGTTTGCAGAGCCTTATAATCCGGCGCGGCCCGGCGGAGGGTCTTTGGAGGGATGGGCTGGTGATGGCATTCCATTTTGGCCACATCCTCGGGAAGCTCAAAATGGGTCGCCCCCGGTTTCTCCATCTCGGCCAGCTTGAACGCCTTCCGCACCACCTCTGCCACGATATGAGGGTTCTGGATGCTGGCATTCCACTTGGTTATTGGACGGAACAAGGAGACCACGTCGATATTCTGATGGCTTTCTTTGTGCAGGCGAGCCGAACTTCCCTGCCCGGTTATGGCTACAAGAGGCGCCTTGTCGAGATGAGCGTCGGCGGTGCCGGTAATCATATTCGTGGCGCCGGGACCAAGCGTCGAAAGACAAACGCCGGCCTTCCCGGTCACACGCCCGTAAACGTCGGCCATAAATGACGCCCCTGATTCGAGACGCGTCGGCACGAATTTTATCGTCGAACTCTCAAGCGAAAAAAGAAGATCCTCGATCTCCTCGCCGGGAATACCGAATATATATTTAACTCCCTCGTTTTCCAGGCATCTGACAATAAGATCGGATACTTTCATTATCTAGCTCTCATTTGAATTTGAATATTGTTGTGAATCATGCTATTAGAACTAAACCGTCCATATTCCGGTTCCCTCTACGATTATAGGTGTAGAATCGTAAAAATTCAATAGGTAAGAATACCGTTCCTCCGGGGAATTGACCTCCAGGTTAAATAAGATAAGATCATAAAAACATTCCTATCTATCCCTTAACGGCCCTTACCTGGCATCGATACCCCAGTATGTCCAGATTTATCTGACGGGGAACAGGACAAGTTTCTTTGCAGGGAGATGTTTTTTGCCGTCAAGGTCTTCCGGATCGAAACGGGATTTGACATGGTTATGGTTTCCGGATATTCAAATAGCTTGTAAATCCCCAAAGTATGGCTTAAATATTAGCAGTTCAAATTGACTGGTTTGCAAACTGTCGCTTTTTGATGGGAGATCAATATGAAAATCACAAACTGGTTTGTGCTGATCTTAATTTCGTCCCGATTTCTATATGCTGGTGAGGGACAGGCTGTTGACGAAAACTTTTTGCTTTCGAAGCACAAGGCCGGCGATTTGTCTATCGGCATGGCCGTTGACGGTGTCTTCAGGGCTTATGATCGGGATCGAGTAAAGCTGGTCGATCTTAATCTCGAGGGTGGCTTCACACCTGCTTTTGAGATCTATATTGATGGTAGCCCGGGAAATAAACCCTCGATGGAGGTTGAGATCACTATCAAGGATTCGTGGGTAATCTATCGTATTTCTGTCCTCGATAAGAGGTTCAAAACCACCGATGGCATTGGTATAGGCTCTACCCTGGGAGATATCAGAAGCCTCTATACCAGATTACAGGGCGGTACCGGCGAGGGCCGCGTCAGCGTGTACGTTCAAGAGCTTGAAATGAGTTTCGGATTGGGAATCGACGTGATGGATTTGCCGAATGAGTGGTATAAGGCCAGCGATCAAGAAATCATTCCAGATAGCATTAAAATTGTTAGAGTGGGCATCCATATGTGGGGTTACTGAGATAAGATTAGTCTCCCGCCAATTTTAGACTGTCCTCCCTCCGACAAACGTATCACACTTACAGATAGCTCGATCATGCTTATAGGCAATTTTCAGACTGGATCGGTTAGCGGCGTGAAGGTTACTTCTGGTTTTGAAAAGAGGATGTGGGTTACGATCTCTACTATATGAAGCGCATTGCAGATATAATGCTTTTACTTACTGGAGTTTTCTAAAATAGCTGTAGGTGTAGGAGTCAGTTTTTGGCGGCTATTGTTTCCCCGAGATGCCGCTGCCCGTAACACATTAAGTATTATAAACTTGGATAACATGTCAAATGCCTGGCCCGGGTTTCCCGGCGATTGGATTGGTTTTTGCTTAAGTAAAATAAGGATTACATTAAAAGCCTGGTTTTGGGAAATTTAAAGAGGAATAGGGAAAACTTTGTGAATAGGACAATCAGATTAGCTTTAGGTTTTGTCGCATCTCTATTTGTAGTTGCGCCAGCACAGGAAGTCGTAGTCACGGGATTCCCCCTCGGAATCGGTAGTGATGTAGATCCGGGTTTTTTCGAAGCCTACTATTCTCAGTTGCAGGCGTTATCTGACACTTTGAGCAACCATCCATTGGCTCAGGCAATTGTCACCGGTTGCGCTGACGGGGCCCGTTACCACCAGAACAATGATTCTCAGAATCCCGGTCTCGCTATCGGTCGGGCTCATGCGCTTCGAAATCTACTTGTCAGCAAGTTCAACGTTGACTCGAGCCGAATTGTCATTCAATCGAGTAATGTGAAATCCAGAGGTGGCCTCTACCGGTATGCCAGTGTTCGCATTGCGTGGGAACTGGCTCATTTAGATGCACAACTCGATACTCTTGCGCAGCGGCCGCCGGTGGAAAACCGTGTAACAGAAGTGAAAGAAATCTACATGAATCTTCCGGAGAATATGGGGTTACAGCTGGGTGCCGGTTATTCTGCATCTCCTTTCGGAGGGATACCGATTATATCCGCGGCAGTCACCTGGAAGCGATTTATTTTCATTGAGGGGGTTTTGGGTCATACTTTCTGGGACAACTCATTCAGGTTTGATGGTCATGATCTGGACACCCGGCGACGAATGGCCGGGGGCCTGGCCACCATCTACCCGCTGTCAAAAATACCGGTGGGCATAACAGGTGGCTGGATACGCATTGAACAAATATCCCAGAGATATAATGAATATGTAAAGATGTCAGAGGGTCCCGTAATCGGCCTGCGAGTAACACCATTTGATTTCCTTTCCATTACCGCAGTTCAAAATACGGCAAAACATAATTTAGCCGGCGATATAAAATCCAGATTAAGAAATGGTCAGTTCTTATTCTTCGCGACCATCAATATAGTTTTTGGAGGTGGGAAGTGAAGAAACTCATTTTATTTTCGGCCTGGGCGGTCCTGTTCACCGGAATCCAGTTCCTGACGAATTGCTCAAAACCGCTTGAGAGTATCGATGAAGATGGACAAATCCCTGCCGATACAGTAACCGATACGGTAGTTGTAGTTGATACTATTATAGTTGCCGATACGATGTTCTGTGCCAGACTTGATTCTCATCGGAAGGAGATAGTCTGGATGATTGACAATGATGAGGGATTATACAGTTTAGAATTCTCTGAGATAAGAGAGAGAGATGATCCTTCACAGATACTCGTAATCGATATCGACGATCAGCGATTATTCTGGCCCCTTTCGGAATATACAGAATTTATCGTAGATCAAAATCTCGGGCAAAATGCAATCGTGAGAATTGAGTCGATTCCGCCTTATGCATATGGCCATGCGATTGATATCTGCCTTAGAGTGAAAGCGCTTTAGGATCCACCGGCTGTATCGGAGAAAGATATATTCTATTGTGAGCGGAGAGATTAGAATCTTCAGTCTATATTGGCGATGATTTGTCGCCTATCATGGTTGAAGTCCTCGCGGAAACTAAGGGAATCTGCTTTAGATATTCTCTGATCGGTTTTCTCATTTTCCTCGCAGCGCCTTTACCCCACACGCGAACAAAAAGCGTCAGCAGGTTGGCCTTGAACTCTCGAACGGGATGCCAGCGTCTTCGACTGAACAATCCGATACCGGTGCGCATATTATTTCGAATAAACATCCTCAGCGTCTGTCCGAGTCTATAGAGCTTCGGCATTGCATCGAGCATGACTGCTATTTGAAGCTGACTGGCGGTCATTTTCTTTGGATAAAACGTGACATGATGTCCATCATATTTGGACCAATCCCAGTTAAATATCCGATCCTCTCTTTTAAAACGCTCGTACAGCTGTGAGCCGGGAATGGGCACCAGAATCAGGAATTGAGAGGTCTCTATCCGCCATTTTATGCAGGCTTTTATCGTATTCTTGACTGTTTCCAGAGTATC
>CBDVBL010000120.1:0-6638 GCA_965372205.1 uncultured bacterium | reverse complement strand
GGTCTCGGCAGGGCGGTTGGGTCCGCAATGGAAGCAATGGGACGTCAACCTGAAGCTGCCGGGAAGATACAGACCGGTATGATAATCGGAGCGGCCTTTATCGAGGCGTTGACGATTTATGCCCTGGTGGCCGTAATTCTCATAAAGCCGTAACGGAGGGTTCGTAAAAGAAAATGGGAGAAATTGCCCACTCGCTGGATTTAGACTGGGGTTTAATTGTTACCCAGATCATAGGTTTTCTTCTGGCCGTATGGATTCTCAAAGCCTTCGCCTGGAAACCGGTATTAAAGATGCTTGATGATCGCAAACAGAAAATCGTCGGCGACATAAATGATGCGGAAAATATCAAGGCCGACGCCAACAAGGTGCTGGATGAGTACCAGTCGAAGCTTCGAGATATAGATACCGAGGCCCGATCGAAAATACAGCAGGCTATCTCCGAGGGCAACCGAATAGCTTCGGAGATCAGGGAGCAAGCCCGGGATGAGTCCAGGCAGATATTGACGAAATCGCGAGAAGAGCTCGCCAGGGATGTTGCCAAGGCGAGAGTACAACTTCGTGACGATGTGGCCGATATGGCGATCAGGGCGGCTGAGAAAATCATATCAACCAAACTTGATGATTCCGAGCAGAAAAGGCTCCTCGATAATTTCTTGAAGGAGGTCGACCGGACTGAATGAAGGAAACACATGTTGCCAGGCGCTATGCCCAGGCTCTTTTCAATGTCGCCCTTTCCAGGGAAACTATCGATATCATTGGGTCCGAGCTGTTTCAACTGAAATCTTTCAGCGATAAAGATAAGCGACTGATCGATTTTCTCAAGGCCCCGCAGGTCTTAACGGAACATAAGATCGCCATGGTGAAGACCCTGTTCACCACGCGTCTATCTCCGGCCCTGCTTTCTTTCGTTCTGCTTCTGATTGAAAAAGCAAGGATAAACCTCCTGACCGAGATCAGCCGGGAGTTTGAGAAGCTTCTCGAGGAGCATAAGGGATTCATCAAAGCGCGAGTAACGACAGCGGTTGACATCGATAACGATTTCAAAATGCGACTTGTGGGTAAGCTTGAAAATATCACCGGCAAGAAGATCGAGCTTGTTCACAGGATAAACAAAAGTATTATCGGTGGGATAATTGTTCAACTTAATTATAGGGTCATCGATCACTCCATTCGTTTTCAATTAAGTTCCTTAAAGCATGATTTGATGGCGTTGAAGGTTTACTAAAAGGGGATTGTATATGGCGTTTCGACCCGAAGAAGTGAGCACCATTCTTCAAAAAGAAATAGAAAAATACGAAATCAAGCTCGAGATGGAATCGGTGGGGACGGTTCTGCAGGTGGGGGACGGCATCGCCCGGATATGGGGGTTGGAGGATGCCATGCAATCAGAGCTTCTGAAATTCCCCAATGATATTATCGGGCTGGTTTTGAACCTTGAAGAGGATTCGGTCTCCGCCGCCATTTTCGGCGGGGATACTCAGATAAAAGAGGGGGATACGGTTAAGAAAACCGGCGCCGTGGCCCGGGTTCCTGTTGGCGAGGCCCTGGTAGGCAGGGTGGTAAATTCTCTGGGGCAGCCTCTTGACGGTAAGGGCCCGATTGTCACCGACCAATACAGGCCCATCGAGGGCAAGGCTCCCAACGTTATAAGCAGGCAGCCGGTTAAGGAGCCTGTGCAGACAGGCTTGAAATCGGTTGATTCCATGATTCCGATTGGTCGCGGGCAGCGTGAATTAATAATAGGTGACCGGCAAACCGGCAAAACGGCGTTGGCCCTGGATGCCATCATCAACCAGCGCGACTCCGATATCTTCTGTATTTATGTTGCCATCGGCCAAAAATCATCAACCGTTGCGCAGGTGGTGGAGACATTAAGAAAGCATGGCGCCATGGAATATACGACCGTGGTCGTGGCGGGCGCTGACGATCCGGCGCCTTTACAGTATATCGCCCCTTATGCGGGATGCGCCATGGGCGAGGAGTTCCTCTATACCGGTCGACATTCACTCTGCATTTACGACGATCTTTCCAAACATGCCCAGGCGTATAGACAGCTTTCGCTTCTGGTGAGGCGTCCCCCGGGCCGTGAAGCGTATCCGGGTGATGTTTTCTATCTGCATTCGCGGCTGCTGGAGCGAGCCGCCAAACTCTCCGACGAGAAAGGCGGGGGATCTCTGACCGCTTTGCCCATCATCGAAACCCAGGCGGGCGACGTGGCGGCTTATATCCCCACTAACGTTATCTCGATCACCGATGGCCAGATTTATCTGGAATCAGATCTGTTCTATTCAGGCGTCAGGCCGGCAATCAATGTCGGCATCTCGGTATCCCGTGTCGGCGGAAACGCCCAGGTCAAAGCCATGAGAAAGGTCGCCGGTCGCTTGAGACTGGATCTGGCACAATACCGGGAGCTGGCCGCATTCGCTCAGTTCGGCTCCGATCTTGACGAAACCACGCAGAGGCAGCTTACCAGGGGAGAGAGGACGGTAGAGATCCTGAAGCAAAATCAATATGTCCCGATGCCTCTGGAGAGGCAGGTTGCTATCATCTGGGTCGCAGTTAACGGTTATCTTGATGAACTCCCGAACGAGTCATGTAAGAGATTCGAAGAGGAGTTTTTCTCCTTTTTGCAGAAGGACTATCCTGACATTCTTCATGATATATCGGTGAAGAAAGATCTCGATGAAAACACCGAAGAAAAGCTGAAAAAGGCCGTACCGAAATTCAGGGATGAATTTAAATCTCGACTCTGATTGCAGGACGGCTCAGATAAACTGGATTGAATAATGCCATCTCTTCGTGACATAAAACGACGAATCAGATCGGTTCAGAACACCCAGCAGATAACCAAGGCTATGAAAATGATCTCCGCTGTCAAGCTTCGCCGGGCACAGGCCAGGGTGGAGTCCGCCAGGCCGTATGGATTGAAGCTGCAGCAGATGCTGGAATCGCTGGCGGAGGCGGCATCCGGGCTGCATCACCCGCTGTTCGAGGAACGGGAAGTGAAAAAGAGGCTGTTGGTGCTTTTTACATCGGATAGGGGACTGTGCGGCTCATACAACAGCAATATCTTAAGAACTGCAACTCGTTATCTTAAGAAATCTCCGGCGGATTCGGTTACGCTCGGCATTGTCGGCAGAAAGGCTTATGACTATTTCGCAAAACGACCTTACCCGATTTCCTTTTCGATTACGGATCTGGGAGCGAATGTAGATCTGGTTCGAACTCGTCGACTGGCAACGCAGATCACCGATATGTTTCAGTCGGGCGAGGTCGATGAGGTCAGACTGCTTTATACTCGATTTGTTTCCACGGTCAGCTACAGGATTACTCTGGAAAAATTCCTGCCGGTCGAAAAACCAGAATCGGCTGCGGAAGGGATGCCTTCCGATTATATCTTCGAGCCCGATGCCGATATGATCTTTTCAAATCTCGTTCCGAGCTACTGTGTAACGAAGATTTTGCAGGCCATGCTTGAGTCTTTCGCATCGGAGCACGGTTCCCGGATGATATCAATGGGAAATGCAACCCAGAACGCCGGAGAGATGATTGACCACCTGACTCTGGTCAGAAACAAGGCACGTCAGGCCGCTATCACCAAGGAGCTTCTCGATATAGTCGGCGGCGTGGAGGCAATGAAATAGAAGATAATTGACGATACTCGATCGGAATTAATGAGGATTTAGACGCAGGATTTTAGATAGAAGGATAAATTGGGATAGAGGTCAGAATATGGCAGATGAAAATTACGGAAAAGTCGTTCAGGTAATCGGGCCCACGGTCGATTGTGAATTTCCAGCGGACCGCCTGCCGAACATTTACAACGCCATAAAGATAGTTGATAAAGAAAAAGATATAAATCTTACCGGCGAAGTCGCCTTGCATATCGGCGATAGTGTTGTCCGCTGTATCGCGCTTTCATCCACGGACGGCCTGGTGCGTGGAATGCCGGCCATGGATACCGGCGGCCCTATATCGGTGCCGGTGGGAGAGGCTACGCTGGGCCGCGTATTCAATCTTCTTGGTGAACCGATCGATGAGCGCGGGGATGTGAAAGTGGATCAGAGGTATCCGATTCATCGTCCCGCTCCCGAGCTTGCCGATCAGGAAATAAAAGCTGAGATATTCGAGACAGGCATAAAGGTAATCGATCTTCTCGAACCATATTCCAAGGGCGGTAAGGTCGGTCTGTTCGGTGGCGCCGGTGTCGGCAAGACAGTGATCATAATGGAGCTCATTCATAATATTGCCACCGAGCACGGCGGATATTCCGTATTCTGCGGAGTCGGCGAGAGAACGCGCGAGGGAAACGATCTCTGGCTGGAGATGAATGAGTCCGGCGTTATGTCCAAAACCTGCATGGTCTTTGGCCAGATGAACGAGCCGCCGGGCGCCCGTCTGCGGGTGGGGCTATCAGGTTTGAGTATGGCTGAATACTTCCGCGATGAAGGCGGACAGGACGTGCTTCTGTTCATCGACAATATTTTCCGGTTCGTCCAGGCCGGCTCCGAGGTGTCTGCGCTTCTGGGCAGGATGCCCTCGGCAGTGGGCTATCAACCGACGCTGGGCACCGAGATGGGCGCCCTGCAGGAGAGAATCACATCGACCAAGAGAGGTTCGATAACATCGGTGCAGGCCATCTACGTTCCGGCGGATGATTTAACCGATCCCGCACCGGCTACGACCTTCAGTCACCTCGACGCCACCACCGTGCTATCGCGGCAAATCGTTGAATTGGGCATCTATCCTGCGGTGGATCCGCTGATGTCCACCAGCAGAATACTGGACCCCGCCGTAGTCGGGCAGGAGCATTATGACGTCGCCCGGGGCGTGCAGAGAGTTCTGCAAAGATATAAAGACCTTCAGGATATCATAGCCATCCTGGGTATAGATGAGCTTTCGGACGAGGATAAACTAATAGTTGCCAGGGCCAGGAGAATTCAGCGTTTCCTTTCGCAGCCGTTTTTCGTGGCCGAGACCTTTACGGGTACGGCTGGTCAGTATGTGAAGCTTGAGGATACTATTCGCGGATTTAAGGAGATTCTGGAGGGCGAGCACGACGAATTACCCGAGCAGGCCTTTTATATGGTCGGGGGCATCGAGATGGTGGTGGAAAAGGCCGAACAGTTGAAAGCCGGAGCGTAAGAATTGTTCAAACTCTCCGTCGTTACTCCTGAAAAGACCGTTTTCGAGAAGGATGTGCGCTCTATAGTGGCGCCCGGCAGCGAGGGTTATCTCGGAGTGTTGACAGATCATGCGCCGCTTATAACCGCACTGATCCCCGGGATACTAACCGTTACCGATAACGCCGGCGATGACGTTGATTATGGTGTCTCTGGAGGATTTCTGGAGGTCTCCGGCAATGTCGCCACGGTGCTGGCCGATGCCATAGAGGATCCCGACAGAATAGATGTCGAGCGGGCTGAGCAGGCAGAGCAAAGGGCCAGGAAAAGATTATCCCGTCGATCCGATTCCGACATTGACGAATTACGTGCCGAGGCTGCCCTGGCCAGAGCGCTGAACAGACAAAAAATGGCCCGAAAATAGTTGTCAGTATAAGCTGAAGAAAAATAAATCTGCGCCTGGGGTGGCGCAGATTTTTCCATTTGCGATATATTTTAGCGCCAATTCAATTCTTGGCCCAGATGCCGATCTGATTTCCTTCTAAGTCGGCTAATACGGCAAAATAACCGTACTCAGGCCCTATCATGGTCTTACTCTTGACGGTTTTCCCGCCTATCTTCTCGCCATTCTTGATTGTGGTTTCGATATCTTCCACCTCGATGTAGAGAAAGATTCCCGCTTTTTCGGCGATCGAATACCCTTTGGAGAATCCGCCGCCAACGCCATCCGGTGCCTTGAAGATGAGGTAATCCATCTCCTTCATATAATCGAACTTCCAGTTGAATAACCCGCCGTAGAATTTCTTGGCCTTTTCGAAATCTTCAGATGGGATCTCAATATGACATATACCATTCATAAGCTCTCCTTTTCTTTAACTGCTATCAGTCCACCAACAACTGAAAAAAGAGAATATAGAATAAGTTTGTCAATACCAATCATTCATTTTTCGTACAGAATGAAAAATAGACCTATCCTCCCTTATTTGTGGGGTAGAAGCCTGCAAAAAATCTACTTGTTTTGATAATCGCTTTGATATTATATGCGGTCTGGGCTGACGCCCTGAAGTAAAAAGTCGCTGCGTTTTTAGAACATTTTCAAGGAGGATTAATGAAGATTGTCGGTTATATGGAGGGCACCAACTCCGAGCTTCTGACGAATCTATTGCTGGAGGGCTTCGAGACCTTGCCACTATCTAACGGCTGGGACAATCACGGGAAATATATCGCGCATGTAAACAGGACCGATGGCCTGGCGCTGGTGGTCGGGTACCTTCATAAATTCATCCCGCTTTCCAGGGAATTCATGGTAGGTGAGGATATTCTGTCATCCCTGAGAATCTACAAGATTCCAGCCATCTTTATTGTACCCAAAGGTAAACAAGAAAAGGCCAAAAAACTTCTGAGGGGTAAGGGCCTGATTTACCGATTCACGGATCCATCCGATTTAACAAAGGCTGTTCTCGGTATTCTGAAGAAGAAACGTCATCCCCATGGCTCGGAAATCGAAGAATCAGC
>CBDVBL010000119.1:0-6683 GCA_965372205.1 uncultured bacterium | reverse complement strand
CTGAGGATTCAAAAGGAAAGGCAACAGGCGGGATTGCTGCCGTCGCTTCGAGAATACAGCCGTTTTTACGGTATAACGCGTGACCGTCTGAAAAATCTTAATGAAAATTTCACCATCATGCATCCCGGCCCAATGAACAGAGGTGTTGAAATTTCATCGGAGGTAGCAGAAGGGCCGTATTCTGTTATCCTGCCACAGGTCACCAATGGTGTGGCAGTGAGGATGGCTTTACTCTATTTACTCTCAGGTGGACGAGGTAAAGTAGATGAAGAATAATCTGGTGCTTAGGGGGGGGAGGATAGTCGATCCGGTGACCGGATATATAGGCGCAGGCACAATTAATATCTCCGGCGGTAAGATTGCAAAAGTCGAGAAACGGAAAAAATCCGGCGGTTCCGGTAAGAAAATAATCGACCTCAAAGGTTTGTTAATCTGTCCCGGTTTTATAGATATGCACGTACATTTGAGGGAACCTGGAAGGGAAGATGAAGAAACCATTATGTCCGGATCGGAGGCGGCCGCCGTCGGCGGTTTCACATCAATAGTCTGCATGCCCAATACGGAACCTCCTGTCGATAACGTCGAAACACTGGAATATATCATCGACCGCTCAATGGTCGCCCCGGTGAAAGTTTATCCTATCGGTGCGTTAACGGTTGGGCGAAAAGGAGAAAACTTAACCGAGATGCTGGAGATGTCCGGCTGCGGGGCGGTAGCCTTTTCCGATGACGGTTCCGGTGTACAGAATAGTGATCTCATGCGCCGCGCCCTTGAATACGTACGGGCCTGTGATGTTCCCTTGATATCCCATTGCGAATACTCCGACCTGGCCGCCGGTGGAGTCATGAATGAGAGCTATATATCGACACAGCTTGGACTTAGAGGGATACCGTCGGTGGCCGAGGAGCTTATGGTGGCCAGGGATATTATGCTGGCTGAATATACCGAAAGTCGCATTCATATAGCACATGTCTCGACAGCCGGATCGGTGGAATTGATAAAAAAAGCGAAAAAGGCCAAAATCAAGGTCACTGCGGAGGCCACACCGCATCATTTCACGCTCACGGATGATCTTGTCAAATCATATGATACTAATCTGAAGATCAGCCCGCCGCTGCGCGCCCGAGAAGATGTCGATGCTGTCAGGAAGGGGCTGAAGGACGGCACCATCGATGCCATAGCCACAGATCATGCGCCTCATTCGGTGGAGGAGAAGGAACTCGAGTTCGACTACGCACCATTCGGCATAATCGGGCTGGAGACGGCGGTCGGATTAGTTGCCACTGAGCTTGTGGGAAAGAAGATCCTGACCTGGCCGCAGGCGGCTCACAGGCTCTCCACCGCGCCGGCGAAGATATTGAACATTCCCGGCGGCACGTTTGAGGAAGGAGCCCCCGCCGATATTACAGTCATCGATCCATCACTTGAATGGGTGGTCGATCCTGATAAATTCAAATCCCTTTCGAGGAATACCCCCTTTGCCGGCTGGAAGCTGAGGGGCAGGCCGGTCATGACTATTGTTGATGGGAATATAGTCTATTCGTCCTTGTAGTAATGCCGGCGTACAGAGACAAAATAAAAGTCAAGACCAAAGGCTTCTGCAGCATTCACGATATCACCTCCGATGTCGCCGCTATAGTGGAGAAATCCGGTCTCACGCAGGGGATCTGCACCGTGGCCGTAACCGGATCGACCGCGGCCATAAGCACCGTCGAGTATGAACCGGGCCTGCTGGAGGATATCCCCCGGCTTCTGGAGAAGATAATCCCGAGCAACGTGCCTTACGAGCACGACAAGACCTGGGGCGATGGCAACGGCTTTTCGCATCTCCGTTCGTTTCTTTTAAAAACATCATTGACCGTGCCATTCGATAGCGGCCGTCCTGATCTGGGCACCTGGCAGCAGATAATCCTGGTCGATTTTGACAACAGGTCGCGCTCCCGCGAATTGACTGTCCAACTCGTGGGGGAATAGATGGATATCCTCTCCAGGCTCGGGTTTTCCTCAATAAAATGGGAAAACGACCATCCGGTGATCCTCGATCAACGCCAACTGCCTCTGAAGGAAGAATATCGAGATCTGCGTTCGGTCGAAGAAGTATCTGACGCTATCTCCACTCTTGCCACCCGGGGTGCGCCGTTGATAGGCATTGCCGCCGCCTACGGGCTCTGCCTTGTGCCTGAACCATCGAACGCGGAAGCATTCAAGCACGCCTGTGACCGATTGAAATCTATCCGACCGACCGCCGTAAACCTCTCCTGGGCTGTTGACCGGATGGCGTCAAAGCATAATGAATATATTAACCATGACAATCTGCTGAAGATTTTGATCGAAGAGGCGCGTAGCATTCACAAAGAAGATGAAGAAATGTGCGAGCGGGTGGGGGCCCATGGCAATGAAATCTTACCCGATTCCTGCCGAATACTCACCCACTGCAATGCAGGGGCGCTGGCCACCGGCGGAATCGGCACCGCCCTCGGAGTTATATATACGGGTTTTTTCTCCGGTAAGACGATCGAAGTCTGGGTCGATGAGACCCGTCCCGTCCTGCAGGGCGCCAGGCTCACCGCCTGGGAGTTGTCGAAAGCAGGAATCCCGCACAAGATTATAACGGATAATATGGCCGGCCACCTGATGTCCTGCGGGAAGGTTGATCTCATTATCACCGGGGCCGACAGAGTCGCGAAAAATCTCGATTTTGCCAACAAAATAGGCACATACAGCCTGGCAGTTCTGGCTCATCATCATGGCATACCTTTCTATTCGGCGGCGCCGTCAACCACATTTGATTCGAGCTGTCCGGATGGACGGTCTATTGATATAGAGGAGCGGGAGGCGGATGAGGTGAAAAAAATCGGGGGCTTTCCGATTGCGCCTCCGGATTCTCAGGCATATAACCCGGCATTTGACATTACTCCGCACGATCTGATAAGCGGCATCATAACAGACCAGGGCATCTTAAAGCCATAGGGTTATCATGGGCATCGCTAACCTTAATGATCTTCATGACGATATTTATATAAATCTGCTGACGGAAGGGAAAATCCGCGGATTTGGTGAGAAGCCTGATTATTTTGCTTGACATGGGGGACCCATCTTTTAAATTAATTAGTTTGCTGATTTCGAGATAAACTGGCTGAAATGGAGCCGAGATGGATACTAAGACTTTCGTACCAAAACAGAATAGACAAAACCAGAAGTGGTACCTCATTGATGCCGATGGAGCGACTCTTGGCCGTCTGGCCGTAAGAGTGGCTACGATCCTTCGCGGTAAGGATACCCCATTGTTCACGCCCCACCTTGATATGGGGGGTTATGTTGTCGTGATTAACGCCGAGAAAGTGGCCTTGTCCGGCAAGAAGCTCCTTATGAAGAAATACTACTCTTATTCCGGGTATCCGGGCGGCCTCAAGGAGGTAACGATAGGGAGAATGTTGGAAAAGCATCCGGAACGAGTGATCGAAAAGGCTGTGAAAGGAATGCTCCCCCGCAACAGATTAGGTAGGCGATTGAACAAGAAACTGTTTGTTTACGCGGGAAAAGACCATCCTCACGCGGCGCAGAAACCCGGGAAAATAAAAATTTAATAGTGCTTTATGGAGGTAATTTGACCCACGAATTTCATATAGCAACCGGCCGGCGAAAGGAGTCGGTTGCCCAAATAAGGCTGAGAAGCGGAAAGGGTAAGATTACTGTAAACGGTAAGAATATCGATTCTTATCTCTGCAGGGCCAATCTTGTGATGCATGCCTTAAAGCCGGTCGAAATTGTGGAGCTGCGAGGCAAGCTCGATATAGTCTGCATTGCTCGGGGAGGTGGTCTTTCAGGTCAGGCGGGCGCAATCAGCCTGGGTATCGCCCGAGCTCTGATGAAATTCGATCCCGAATTTCGTCCGCTTTTGAAGCGCAACGGTCTGCTGACGCGAGATTCACGGATGGTGGAGCGCAAGAAATATGGCCAGGTAAAAGCCCGTAAGCGTTTCCAGTTCTCGAAGAGGTAATTTTCTAACGACACACATCGGCGGACTCCTGATGGGGTCTCCCTTAAATAGGGAGCCATCCGGGGTATGAAACCGGTGGAGGAGAAACCAAACCATGCCAGATGTAACAGTCAAGGATCTGCTCGAATCCGGGGTTCATTTCGGCCATCAAACCCGGCGATGGAATCCCAAAATGAAAAAATTCATCTTTACCGCCAAAAACGGTATCTACATCATCGACCTCAACAAAACCTTACTGTCGATTAATAGAGCCTGTCAGAAGGTTCGCGAGGTTATCGAATCCGGCGGCAAGATTTTGCTGGTGGGGACCAAGAAACAGGCCAAGGAGGTTGTGAAAACGCAGGCACAACGGGCCGGGCAATTCTACATTATAGAACGCTGGCTTGGCGGAATGATGACCAACTTCATGACAATAAAGCGCAATATCAAGCGCTTAAAAGATATCGAGAGAATGAGGGAGGATGGTTTTCTGGAGAAGACCACCAAGAAAGAGGCCAGCAAGCTCGAAAAGGAGGCAGCCAAGCTTGAGAAATTTCTGATCGGTATCAAAGAAATGTACGGTTTGCCCTCCCTGCTCTTCGTAGTGGACGCCAAAAAGGAGAAGATAGCGGTCGCCGAGGCCAATCGACTAAAGATACCCGTAATCGGGATCATCGACACCAATACCGATCCGACACCGATTGACTTTCCAATAGCGGGCAATGACGATGCGATAAAGTCGATCTCCATTATAACCCGAGCCATAATCGACGAGGTGGTCGAATCGCAGGCTAGGGTAAGCGCCGCCGAGATGGAGGAAGCGGCTGAAGGCGGCGGGAAAATTAAAATTGCGGATCGGGAGAAGGAATAGATGGAAATTGCTGCCAAGACTGTAAAAGAACTGCGGGATATGACCGGCGCCGGTATGATGGATTGCAAAAAGGCGTTGATGGAATCTAACGGTGATGTCGAAAAGGCCGTAAATATCCTGCGCCAGCAGGGACTTTCAAAAGCGGCAAAGAAAGCGGACCGAACTGCGAATGAGGGTCTGATATATTCTTATATCCATCCTGGTAGCAAGTTGGGAGTCCTTCTCGAAATAAACTGTGAGACTGATTTTGTGGCCCGAACCGATGATTATCAGATCCTCGCCAAGGACATCGCAATGCAAATAGCGGCCGCAAATCCTCTGGTGATTGAAAGAGGTCAGCTCGATCCGTCTCTAATCGAAAAGGAAAAAGAGATATATCGAACTCAAGCCTTAAACGAGGGCAAGCCGGAGAAGCTGATAGACAAAATTACCGAGGGTCGTTTATCTAAATATTACCAGGAGGTTGTGCTTCTCGAACAACCCTTTGTCAAAGACGAGGATACTGCAGTAAAGGACCTTCTAAGCAACACCATCGCCAAGCTTGGCGAGAATATAGTCATCAGGAGATTTGTGCGTTTCCGAATGGGGGAATAATTGAGCCCTGCCTCAAAATCCAAATCCTCGCACGGGGCTGCGGCCGCGAGGAAGGTGAAATATAAAAGGGTGATTTTGAAGCTCTCCGGAGAGATCCTCATGGGGGGGAAACCCGGCGCGCTTGATGGGAAAACCCTTACCGGCATAGCGGCGCAGGTGAAGGACGTAGCCGATCTCGGCGTGGAGGTCGGTATTGTCGTAGGCGGCGGAAACATCTTCCGAGGACTTCAGGCTGCGGCCCAGGGAATGGACCGGGTCAGCGCCGATTTTATGGGAATGTTGGCTACGGTCATAAACTCTCTTGCCCTGCAGGAATACCTCGAAAAAATAGGCAAGTTTACGCGCGTAATGACCGCTATCGAGATGGAAGAAGTGGCCGAACCGTTTATCAGGCGGAGGGCCCTGCGTCATCTCGAGAAGGGTCGCATCGTTATCTTTGCCGGTGGGACCGGCAATCCCTATTTTACGACCGATACCGCAGCCGCATTAAGAGCCACGGAGGTTGACGCCGAAGTGATTTTAAAAGGCACCAAAGTCGATGGTGTTTACGATAGCGATCCCATGTCCAATACAGAGGCGAGAAAATTCGACGGGATAAGCTATCTTGACGTTCTGAATCAAGGCTTGAAAGTTATGGATGCCACTGCCATATCCTTATGCATGGACAACAATGTGCCGATCATTGTTTTTAATCTATATGGGAAAGACAATTTTAAGCGTATAATTCTTGGTGAAAAGGTCGGAACGCTAGTGTCATAAGCGGGGCTTTTATGCTAAAAGAAATTTATCGTGAAACCGTGCAAAAAATGGATAAGGCGGTTGAGGCGCTTGGCCGTGAGCTTTCAAACATTCGCACCGGAAAAGCAACCACCACGATTCTGGACGGTGTGAAAGTTGATTACTATGGAACAATGACTCCTCTAAAACAGGTAGCGTCGATATCGGCGCCGGATCCAAAGCTTCTTGTCGTTCAACCGTGGGAGAAGAATATCGTCGGGGATATAGTCAAGGCGATTCAAAAGGCTGATCTGGGATTGAACCCGGTGACCGAAGGCGCTGTTATTCGTCTGCCGATACCGCCTTTAAATGAGGAGAGAAGAAAAGAGATGGCCAAGCTGGTCAAGAAATTTGGCGAGGACGGTAAGATATCAGTCCGGAACATACGACGAGATTCAATAGAGAAGCTCAAAAAAGCCGAGAACGCCTTGTCGCGCTCACGGCCGGAATCAAAACTCTTTA
>CBDVBL010000118.1:0-6702 GCA_965372205.1 uncultured bacterium | reverse complement strand
ATTTTGAAATGACCTGCATTTCTTAAGCAATCCCCGAAATTTGAAGGCTCCGCAGCCGTAGGTCGGGTTCTTGGCCGACTTAAGGCGGATAAAACCCGACATTCCTTGTATTTCATTCATACATTGAGCTCTCATATTATTGTCGGGTTTCCCATCCCATTGGCATTAGATAAACCCGACCTACAATTTAATATCCCCTTTTTTCCCGCTTCGCTGAGAATATCAATATCATTGGCTGGGGTACAGGGACTCGAACCCCGATCCTACGGTCCAGAGCCGCATGTCCTACCGTTGGACGATACCCCATAAAAATGAATGTCTTTTGATAGGCTGCACAGCTAAAGGGGGGAAGATATCTGTAACATGCCTCCAAAAGACAATCACCTAATATATACGCAATTTGCGTCAAAAAGTCAACTTTTTTTGTTAAAATTTCCATAGATAAATCGTATGGCCCTTTCAAGTCTATTTAGGCATTCTTCTTTTCCAAGTAGATCCATCATGTCGAAAAGGGGCGGCCCGGTGGTCATGCCCGATAATGCCAGCCTGGTCGGGTGAATCAGAAGGGCAGGCTTGATTTTCAGCTTCTCAGCGAGCTCCCTTAGTTTCTCCTCGAGGGTTTCTGCGGAGAAATCATCGATCTGCCGTAAAATATCGACCCAGTTTTCCAATTGCGGGGCGACATCCTGGTCTGCGAAGTGCTTTTTGACGCCTTTCGGCTCGTAGTCGAGCCGGTCGATGAAAAAGAATCGGCCCCGTTCCACGAAATCGGTCAGGAGATGGCAGCGCTCCTTCAATATGGCGACGAATTTCATCATCCAATCCCAGCGGGTATTTATCCAGAGATGGGTGATCAGGCCGGCTTCGATCATAAACGGCCTGATGAGATCGACCAGCCTGCTATCGTCGCAGGCCCTGATATATTCGCCGTTCATCCATCGCAGCTTTTCGATATCGAAGATGGCGTTGGGGGCGTTTATCCGGTCGAGCGAAAACGACTCGATCATCTCATCAAGCGACATCACCTCGCGATCATCGCCCGGCGACCAGCCCAATAGGGCGATGAAGTTCACCACCACTTCTTTCAAATATCCCAGTTTTTCGTAATCGGTAACGGCGGCGGCGCCGTCCCGTTTGGACATCTTCGAGCGATCTTTGCCGAGTATAAGGGGAACATGTGCGAATTTCGGCGGCTCGATCCCCAGTGCCCTGTAAATGAGAATCTGCTTGAAGGTGTTGGAGACATGGTCATTGCCACGAATCACGTGGGAGATCCGCATCTCGTGATCGTCCACGACTACCGCCATGTTGTAGACGGCTCGTCCGTCAGATCTGGCAATAATGAAATCATCAAGCTCCTTATGCTCCCTGGTGATCTCACCCAGTACGAGATCGTGAAAGGTGGTGGCGCCCTCGGTCAACAGCAGCCTGACAGCAAACGGCTCTCCCGATTCCAGAAGCTTATTTTTTTCCTCCTCCGGGAGATCGAGGCAATGTCGATCGTAGCGGGGAGTGAGCTTTTTTCTGCGAGCTTCTTCCTGTTTCCGCTTTAGAGTTTCCGGTTTGCACCAGCATCGGAAGGCCTTACCGGATTCAAGCAGGCGGTCAACATACGTCCGGTACGTATCAATTCTCTGCGACTGATAAACCGGTTCCTCGTCCCAGTCAAGGCCGAGCCATTTTAAAGAATCGAAAATAACATCGATCATTTCCTTGGAGGATCTCTCAACATCCGTATCCTCTATTCGCAGCAGGAACTTGCCGTCATTGTGCCGTGCGAACAGCCAGTTGAACAGGGCGGACCGCGCTGTGCCGACATGAAGAAAGCCGGACGGCGACGGGGCTATTCTAACTCTAATCTCACTCACTGCAATCCTCGAAGGGTATTTTAGACTTCGATACCACTTCTCGCTCTCGAAATTACCTTCGATTCTACCCCTTGTCAATTCCTTATGTCAGCGGGTGAAAGGTCGGTAATATGGGGATTGCCAGATGATCATTTTGCAGGTTTGACAAAATTGTCGATTCTTGATATACTTAAATAAACGTTTATTTGCAGATGGCAGGATCAGGAGGAAGGTGAGAGTATGGCGATAACCATGGAAAAGATGCTGGAGCTGCTCAATAAAGACCTCGCGTGGGAATATGCGGCGGCGATTCAATATGTTCAGCACGCGGCCGTCATGACGGGCGCCCAATATGAGTCGATAATAAAGGAGCTTGTTATTCATTCCAATGAGGAGATGTCGCATGCGCTGTCTCTTTCGGAGCAGATCGATTTTTATGGCGGCGTCCCGACCGTGAAAGTGGAACAGATCAATGTTGCGAAAGACACTCTATCGATGTTGAAAAACGATCTTGCGGGTGAGGAGGATGCCGTCCGTCGTTATAAAGAGCGGATCTCCCAGGCCGAGGAAATGAAGGAATACGGCCTCCGTCGGATTTTAGAGGATATACTCATAACCGAGGAAGAACATAAACGCGATCTCCTGACCGTGATTGAGGAGAGTAATTAGAACTTGGCGGGGGCTAAGAGATTATATAACTTTGAGTTACGCGGCATTGCGAGGTTTGCTCCTGATCAAGTATCAAATCAGGGAGGATTTGGCATAATCGGGCACATTTAGGGGGAAAGTCTCGTATATTAAAATGTATGATGATTGTAAATTCGTTATGGCTCGGATGATCATACCTGTTCTTATTTTGATTGATTTTTCAGGGCGCCGTTTTTTTAAAGGGGAGGATCATTATGCTGAAGGCACTTGCAAACGAGTTGAGAAACCTGGCGGATACCGCCGGCGATCAGTTTGAAGAGGCTATCCGGATACGGCTGGATGGTAAGACAACCGAGGAACAGGTAAGCAAATTAAAAGAGTTTATTTTTCTTTTGCCCCCGGTCTTGAAACAGTTAAGCGGATACTGGAATGAAAAATCGACGCCGACGAAGGCTAAAGAGATGAGCGGGCTGATCATCAACTATATCCTGCAGCCGGATGATTTCCTTCCGGAGAGAAAAGCGGGGCTGTTTGGATATCTCGACGATGCATATGTGGTGGTTTCCGCTTTTTTGAGAATTCAGGACCTTTGCCTGCGAGATTGGCAGGACAAGACGGATGAGGAGCGTGAACTGGCCGAAAGAGCCCGGGATCTCATGGTAGCCCCTAAGATCGTGATACCTGATGAAGTCGCCAAGATCGACAAAATGCTCGATTCGTTCATGAGCGGCGAGACTGGGAGCTTTCAGGAGTTTCTACAGGCCTCCAAATAGGTGCGGCGGTAGAGCGATATCCAGCAGATCCTCAAGGAGGATAGCCATAAGAAGTTGATATTTTGCTTTAGAATTGTATGTTAATCTGTTCTGTATAATGATGATGGAAAGCTCAAAGGAAAGGGGATCTTATGTGGAAATGCGGTGTTTGCGGTTATATTCATGAGGGCGATGGGCCTCCGGACAAATGCCCCAAGTGCGGCGCACCTAAGGAGAAAATCGAAAAACTGGATGACACTGCCGCTGAATTGGTAATACGCTCGCGGTTGACCAATGCGCTTCATTTAGAGCTTCTACCGCTGCTCGAGGATATGGTCGATATTGCGGAGGAAGGCATCGAGGATAAACTTGACCCGGGATGCGTGAAGATATTCACTAAGGCGAAAGAGGTGGGCGAGGTTCTGATCGGTTCAGTCAACGCCGAACTGGCGGGGCATATGAAAAAGGGTAAGTGGGGCTGATCCGGGTAATAGAATCTTTTATTGAAAAGTCGACTATATAAAGTCCCGACGGCAATTCCACCCGAATTTTCGCTGAGCAAATTTATATGAAAGAGGTTGCGATTTTACCCTCAAAGTTTTAGTTTAGCGCCGATGGAAATGGATCTTATTTTACAAAACGATAAGGAGACAGTGTGATGGCAGACAAGAAGGCAGACCTGGCCGGCCCCGGCATCGGCGACTATACCGAACTGGAGAAAATCCTCCCGCAGGGTTACAAATCTCTATTGACCCCGAAAGAAACGATGCAAGCCCTCTTCGCCGTGAAAGGCTATATCGAGGAGAACCTGTGCAAGGAACTCAATCTGATCATGGTTCAGGTTCCCTTGATCGTGGATGTTAAGAGCGGGGTCAACGACGATCTGGATCGTGACGGGTCGCGCACCCCGATACAATTTCATATTTCAAACGACTATGACAAAAATCCGATCGATGCCCAGGTGGTGCAGGCTGCTACCAAGTGGAAGCGCGTGGCTTTGCAGGAGTTCGGCATGAAGGTCGGCGAGGGCCTGTGTACCGATATGAAAGCTGTCCGCAAGGATTATTTCTTAGACCACGATCACAGCGCCTATGTGGATCAGTGGGACTGGGAAAGGGTAATAACCGAGGATCATCGTAACCTGGACGTCTTAACGGATGTGGTGAAGAAGATCTGGAAGGTCCTCAAGGGCGCCGAGACCTATGCCCAGGAGCTTTTCCCTCAGCTAAAAACGGATAAATACCCCGATCTGCCGGACGAGCTTACATTCCTGCATGCCGAAGAAATCCTTGAGAAATACCCCGATCTGCCGCGCAAGCAGCGCGAGACCGCGATATTACAGGAATACCCCGCTGTCTTTATCTACGGGATCGGCTGGGTGCTCGAGGACGGCTATCCTCACGAAATGAGGGCGGCCGACTATGATGACTGGGTAACGGAGACAACGTCGGCGGGCGGCAAACCGATGCATGGCTTAAACGGTGATATTCTGGTCTGGAATCATGTGACCAAGCGCCGCCACGAACTAACGTCCATGGGCGTCCGGGTAAATAAGAAGACCCTGGTCCAGCAGCTTGAAATAACCGGCCAGACCGATTTTCTAAAATTGCCATATCACAAGGCGATAATGAACGATGAGATCCCGCTTTCCATAGGCGGCGGCATCGGCCAGTCGCGCACCTACATGGCTATCTTGAAGAAAGCGCACCTCGGTGAAGTCAGCGTCACCGTCTGGCCGAAGATACTCAAGGATATGTGCGCTGAGAAGAATATACACGTTTTAGAGTAAAAGAGAGATAGAGATAACGTTTCAGTTCCGGCGGGTCGTCGATAGCATGATCCGCCGGTTCTTAATTGGGTTTTTCTCCCGCTATAGCGGGACCGGAACTCGACCTATTTTTTCTCTATTAGCGGCCATAAATAGCTGTAACACTCAGGGAAGTTTAACCAGGATGTAAGATAGTTGGGGGCGAAGCAAAATTATAGGGGCGTCCTGCGGATCCGTATGGAAATCGCAATTCGCCCCTACAAAAATCGGAAAATGAAGTTTCTCTGGAGTTTACTTCAATAACGTCATCTTTCTCACAGCGGCGGTGCCGAACTCGTCGAAATTGACCGAGTAGAAATAGGTTCCGCTGGCAACGGTCTCGCCGGATGCATCGGTGCCGTCCCAGGTGATGGAGCGGGTTTCCTCGCTCAGCGGGAAGCTTCTCACCATGCGGCCGGCAATGTCGTATATAGCCAGTTTGCCGGAATGAATCTCACCATCGATGGAAATCACGGTGTTGGCATTAAACGGGTTGGGATAGTTCTGTCCGAGAGCGAAATCGAACGGCAGATCGAGATCTCCATCCTCAATCGCCAACGGGATCAGATCGCCAGTCTCGACCTCCAGGTAGAGAACGTTATTTATTGTCCAGACACCCTGGGGCCGCCAGGCTGCTCCAGCGTCGTTGTCGTCCACATACATGATATGTAAGACGCTGTCCACCTCCTCTGCCATGGAGGACCAGACGTCGCTATCGCAAAAGGGCGGGACGCAATCCGGAGTGGGCGAATCCGTGATATTGACCTTATCGAACCAGGTGGCACCGTTATCGGTTGAGGCAGCCGCAAAGAGGTCGTGGTTGGCAAATCCTCCCGCTGAGACATCATCATGTGAGCCCTCAGACCAGAGGGCGAAAAGATTGCCGCTGGATGGATCGACTCCCAGGCTCATCCTCATTATGCAGGCATAATAAATCCAAGGCGGCGACTCGGTAGGGCAGCCACCAGGTGGCGACGAGGCTATCCAGGAATGACCCGTACTTGCGCTCCAATGCTTCAGATCGCCGATGGTTTCCTCCGCGTAATTGTCCAGTTCAAGATAAGCGATATGAAGAACATCGTTGTGATCGTAGAGGCCTTCCACGTCGGGCCAGGATGTCACCGAATCGTCACGGGTATATTGTGTCACATTTAGAGGAGAGTTGAAATCCCAGAATATACCGTCCTCTGATTCAATTACGAATACATCGTACCATTCCGCCTCTGCGTCTGCATAGTCGGTGAAGATAATGGCCGATTTTGCCGAAACGGGCGATGAGATGATGATCATACTCAAACCTGCAATAGCGCGGATTTCCTCCCAGCGCGACCATGTCGCCCCGTCGTCTTCCGAGTACGTATATCCCGTTCTCATGGGATGGGCTTCATTGACCGTAGCAGTCAGGTGCAGGCGGCCGTTTATGTCTCTTGAAATATACGGCCATGTGAAACCGGTACCGACCTCCAGGAAATGCTCGGTGAAGATACCGAAACCCCTGATGGCATCTACGGAGACGGCGCAATGAGCGGGAGCGATGTCCCATAAATGGTAGGCCACGACAGCTTCGCCGCCATCCATTATGTCGAGCGTCGTAAAACCGGTGCCATCCTCGGCAAGGACGCGCATTCCATCCTGACTCCATTCGCCG
>CBDVBL010000117.1:0-6740 GCA_965372205.1 uncultured bacterium | reverse complement strand
TCCTTCCACCAAAAGCCCTTCTACAATTCTCGTACATTTTTGCAACTGTCCGCAAAAAATCCCGTATATCAAATTGAAGATAAGAAAAAGAGGGCAAGCGATCGTCGGAAATAATGGTTGGCCGCCTAATTAGTCCAGACGATCGCAGGTCCCGTGCAGGACAGCTTTAAGTTTGCCCTCTTGGTATGAGGATAATCAAAAAACTCGCTTTTGTCAATCGCAAAATTATTAACTGGAGGTTAAAATGAAAAAGGTCACAGCAATTTTCATGGCAGGATTTCTCTCGCTGGCCCTGGCGGCCTCCGCAGGTAACCTGCCGACAACTCAGGTTTCGCAGATTCTCGAGCATCGTTCATCGCTTGAGCTGACAAATTCCCAGGTTAAGAAGCTTAAAATCATCGAGGACACCGCCTGGGAAAAGATGACCTATGCCAGGATGCAGGCAGACATTAGACTTCATGAAATCGAAAAGTTCACATCCAACTGGACCAACATGAACGGTACCGCTGTCAGAGGGCTAATAAAGGAATATTACGGTTTTTTAACTCAGTATAAGACTGCGGAGCTAAACGCCATAGTCCAGGCACGCGCTATTCTTGAATATGAGCAGCTGAGCAAATTCCAGCAACTGGAGTCCATAGAATCGCTCATGCTCGATATGGAGCGTGAACTGGCTCTCAGGTAATGACTTATGTCAGGTTCTGTTGAAAAACGGTTCCTGAGTTTCCCGAATCGGCCTCTGTCCTCTTCCCTCCGGGATAGAGGCCGAATCAGTTTGATGGCCGGAATTTCAAAACCGGGGATACGAGTCTTTATTCCAGGGGAGTCCGATTTTCCAGCGCCCTGGCCAGAGTAGTCTTATCCGCAAATTCAAGGGATCCTCCTGCAGGTAGTCCCCGCGCGATCCTCGTCATCTTAACCCCTTTACCCTTCAGGATAGAAGTTAAATAGTTGGCAGTGGCCTCGCCTTCCGTAGATGGATTGGTTGCCAGTATGACCTCGGTGACACCATCTTTAAGTCTGCTTTTGAGAGAATCTATATTCAGATTCTCCGGTCCGATGCCATCGAGGGGAGACAGAACGCCTCCCAGGACATGGTAGGAACCCCTGAACTCATTTGTAGATTCGATAGCGGCGACGTCCGAAGGTTCCTCGACGACACATATAAGCGATTTCGAGCGGGACTTATCTGAGCATATATCGCATAGGGCGACCTCGGCGAGGTTCCCGCATACGGAGCAGGCTTTAAGCTTCCGACGGGCGTTGATTATCCGCTCCGCAATCTCCTCCGATTCCTCGATCGGCTTTTTCAAGAGATGGAAAGCCAGCCGGGCGGCGCTTTTCTTGCCGATCCCCGGCAGAGAGGAAAAAGCCTCTATTAGTTCATTCAAGGCCTTTGACATACGGCTTAGAATGGAAGTCCCGGGATCTTCAGTCCTCCGGTCAATCCTGATAGCCCCTCCATTTGGAGCTCGCTGGCCTTCTCTCTGGCCTGATTCACGGCCGCAAGAACCAATTCCTCCAGCATCTCGATATCGTCCGGGTTAACAACCTCCGGATCGATCTTTATTTCGAGAATCTCCTGCTTGCCGTTGGCCACCACTCTGACCATGCCGCCGCCCGATGACGCCTCTATCTTCTTCTCGGCGAGCTCCTCCTGCATCTGCTCCATTCTGGCCTGCATAGCCTGCATCTGCTTCATTAACTCGCCCATTCCCTTAGCCATGTAAGCTCCTCTTATTAACCGTAAAAAATAATCGTGCATTTTGTACTCCTTTTGGCCGTATCATTGTCCGATGATCTCCCCTCCCAAAAGGTCAAACAATTTTTTCACACCAGGTGATCCCTCAAATTTCTCTTCGGATTCCCGGTTGGCCGACGTGGAATTTCGATCATCTGCCCGATATGAACCCGCAAGCAATTTCAATTTAAAACCCGACGAAAAATACTCCTCGAGCAGTGACTCCAGGGAGCTCTTCTTGCCCGGTCTGGATAGCTGCTCGTACTGAAAATTACCGTTGCCGTTTACCGTAATAGTCAACAGACCATCATCATACGTGGAAGGCTCACACATACTCAGATGTGCGAAGATAGCCTTGTCTCTTTTGAAGACAAACTTACAGAAATCATCCCACTCGGCCGAGATCGTCTCCAGTGTAAGCGATCCACCGGATCGTTTTCGCTTAGGAACCGTATTCGGGGGCGGGTCGTCCACATTGAATTTCGTACCAGAGGCAACTCTCCTCGTCTTATCGAATCCTCTTTGACCTGACGTCGTAGAGGCATTCCGGCGCAGCCCTGCGACAGATCCCCCGGGGCCTGAATTCATCTGCATGCCCTTTAAAAGCTCTTCCAACAAAACCGCTCTATCCATAGCCGCCATCTTCACCACGGTGGTTTCCAGAGAAAATGCTGGATCCTGCCCCTGCTTAACAGACCATTTATAATCTGCAAGGGCCGTGAAATATCGCAAGATGTCGACCGGATCGATTTCTGCGACGAGCTTATTGGCCCTATCTAATTCCGTTTTATCGACCTCCAGTATCTCGCTGTCGTCCACACCATTTTTTATCAGAAGCAACATGCGAATGTATCCAGCCAGAGCCTCGGCCAGCTCCGGAGGATCTCCGCCCGATTTGACAAATTCGCTCAGCTGCGCCAGCGCCTCCCCCGCATCATGATTGATAATGGCCTGAGCGATTGCAAACAATAAATCAGTTTTGACCAGCCCCAGGATCTCCGCAGCCATCTCTATATCTATATTTGAATCGCTGAAGCTCGAAAGCTGATCTAAGAGAGATAAAGCATCCCTCAGAGAGCCATCGGCCTTTTTGGCCACCAGGAGAGCTGCGTTGGGATCGATCGACAGACCCTCCTTATGAGCTACCGAATTCACGGCCTCCGCCAGAGCGGAGACTGGTATTCTTTTAAAATTATAACGCTGTGTTCTTGATAATATGGTTGCCGGCAGGGCCTGCGGGTCGGTGGTTGCGAAAATAAAGATGACGTGAGACGGCGGCTCCTCCAATGTCTTCAAAAGGGCATCGAATGCTTCCCTGGTCAGCCGGTGGATTTCATCGATGATATATATCTTGTATCGTCCACCTACCGGGCTGTAGCGGACGTTTTCCCGAAGTTCCCGGATATCGTCGATACCGCGGTTGGAGGCGGCGTCGATCTCGAAGACATCAGGGGATAAACCAATTGTGATCTCCTTGCAAACCGTGCATTCGCCGCAGGGCTCCGGGGTAGGCCCCTTCTCGCAATTGAGGGCTTTGGCCAGAACCCGGGCGGTGGTTGTTTTGCCGGTGCCGCGGGGACCGCAGAACAGGAAGGCATGGGAAATCCGTCCCGAGGAGACGGCGTTCTTCAAGGTCGTGGTGATATGATGCTGGCTCAGTATGGTGTCGAAATCACCGGGGCGGTATCTTCTGGCTAAGGCTAAGTATGACATTTCAAAACGCTATTGCAATAATTAATCGTGCACCCACCGTTGTTCCGTCTATCCGAGAATTCGTTCCGATCTTCCGCTGGGGCCAGATTACCCCACGGCACACGCCACTGCCGCTTACCGCTGCTACCTTCCGGTCCTGACGGGGTTAGGCGGCCGGCCGTTGCGCGGGACCTGACCCTTTAACCCGCCTTTGGCGGGATTGGTCGCTTCCGGCCGGACGAATATCCCGGTCAACCGGGCCGCCGGTGGGGATTCAGCCCCGGTATAGCGGATTCCGGGTTACAGGGCACCGCTAACTCCCCGCCTAGCACGATAAATCCAATGGAGCAGAACGGGATCGAACCGTCGACCTGTACGTTGCGAACGTACCGCTCTCCCAACTGAGCTACTGCCCCTATTATCCGCTCCTTACCGCAAATCAAAATATCAGATGGATCAGGTTATTGCAAGGGCATTCTTGGGCAGGATTATTTAACCGTGGTGTCGACCCTCCGAGGTCGACATCATATAGGCAGCAATGAAGCTGCCGACTGCAGAGAGTCGGCAGCACCAAAAGCCACTGTAGAGGTCAGGCATGCCTGACCTTTTCAGATAAAAAAATTTCGCTCGAGCCAATATTTTTTTAATCAAACTGACCGATTCTGTCAGTCCCTACCTGTACATTTGAACAGGCACATAAATGGAATTCTCTAAAAAAGGAGGCAAAATGGCTACCCAGACTCAAAAAGAGGCTATTTTCACGAAAACCATCAAGACCAGATCGAGAACTTATTTTCTCGATGTCAAGGAAAGCGCCAACGGCAATAAGTATCTAACCATCTGCGAGTCCCGTAAGGTCGACGGCGAATGGCAACGCAACAGGATCATGGTATTCGATGATAACATTCCCGCCTTTTTCCAGGGCTTGAAGGAGGCCGCGCCTTCGCTGAAGAGTTGACGGTTCTTAAATATTCCCCTTCCTCCATCGTGTGGTCGATTTTCGTTTGAATTCGGTGTCGGCACGCTGTATGATAAACCTGTTAGCGGTAAATTCAACCTGACGAGTATGCATCCGTGACGATATTATCTTGCGAGGAAAGGAGTAAATCATGCCACATCGATTCAATGTCTGGGCGCTGGGGCTGACATCGGGGCTTCTCTTTGGCCTGGGTCTTTTCTTCATCACCTGGTGGATCATGCTTTTCGATGGCGCTCAGGCCGGGCCGGTATTCATCAGCCGGGTTTACCGGGGCTATTCCATTACACCGCTCGGAAGCCTTATAGGGCTTATCTGGGCTTTCGTGGATTGCTTCATCGGCGGAGTCATATTCGGCTGGCTGTATAATTTCATAGCCAGAGCGAAAAGAGAGGTCAGGGCTTAAGGCAATATTCTTTTTCATAGTTTATAGAAACACTGATTGTGGTTTGGAGCCCCACTTTACATTGGCGGGATTATCGGCGGTCTTTTGATTCCCGCTTGATTTACCAGTCTAGACCTATTATACACCGCTTATGAAAAAAACAATGATAATCCTTGCGATTTTGACAGGAGGGCTTTTGGCCTGTTCAACAGCAGACCGCGATCCGATGAAGCTGCATCGGGACGCGCTGGTCGCTGACCTGCACAGCGATACCGTGCTCCGCATGGTGGAGGAGGGTTTCGATTTCTCCACGCGGGATACCACCGGTCACATGGATATTCCTCGCCTTCAGGAGGGTGGAATCGATCTGGAGGTTTTCGCCTGCTGGCTCGACACCGAAACACCGCTTGAAAAGTGCCGTTCGACTGTCGATGAGTTGATCGATTCGCTGGAGGCGCAGATCTCCCGCAACGCCGAAAAAATCACCCTCTGCAGGACAGCATCCGAGGCGGAGAAGATTATTGAGGACGGTAAAATAGCGGCCGTTTTAGCCATTGAAAACGGCGTGGCCATCGCCAACGATCTTGACAGCCTCCAGCATTTCTATGACCGAGGTATCCGATACATGACTCTGACACATACAGCCTCGAACGATTGGTGTATATCGTCAGCGGACACTACTCCTGTGTTCAACGGCCTGACCGATTTCGGCCGCGATGTTGTGAGAAAGATGAACGAGTTGGGGATGATTGTCGATATCTCGCATGCGCATCCGACGGCGGTTGAGGAAATACTGAAAATCACATCCGATCCGATCATAGCCTCTCATTCCTGCGTCTATGAAATATGCTCCCATGATAGAAATTTAACCGACGATCAGATAAAAGCCGTCGCCGAAAACGGGGGCGTCATAGGGATCAATTTTTATAACGGCTATCTTTCGCAGGAGTTCAATGATGTCGATGCCGCCTTTACAAAGGAGCACCAGGCTGAGCTCGATTCCATCCGTGCTCTTTACCCGAGACGCGAAGATAGGCGGAAGACACCTTTATACAGGGAGTTGAGCAAAAGACTCAACGATGTCAAAATCGATATCGGTATAGTAGTCGATCACATAGACCATATATTCAAGCTTGTCGGGCCGGACCACGTGGGATTGGGGTCGGATTTTGACGGCGTTCACCGGATACCGAATGGATTGGAGGATTGCTCGAAATTACCGGGTATCACGGCCGAGCTAATCAGGCGAGGATACCCGGATGATGACATCAAAAAGATACTCGGCGGAAATTTCATGCGGGTATTCGGGCAGGTCTGCGATAAGTAAATTGTCAGAATGGATATGGGCGACAAAAAATCTGATATGTTTGCCTACCGCGTGATAGATATTGTCTGCTTAACACAATACATCAACCTGTGTAGATACGAACTGCAGGAAAAGGCCTCCTTTGATTTCCTGCCGGGCGATCATGTGAAGGTATATCCGGATAGAAACCGGCCGCTGGACTTCAGGCCCTACACGCCTACATCTACGCCTGATACTAAGGATCACTTCGAATTGATAATTAAGCGTTATCCCGATGGACTGGTCTCGGGCTTCATGCATGACAGGAAGTACGGCGACGAGATCTGGATGAGCGGCCCGCATGAGGGCGGTCATTTCAAGACCGGCATGGCCAGGAATGTCGGCATGGTTGCCGGCGGCACCGGTATCACCCCCATGATGTCGATGATAAGAACCATACTTAAGCATGGTATCGACGTGGACTTGTCATTGCTGTTCGCCAACAAGACCGTCGATGATATCATCCTCAAAGATGAATTGGACCATTACGCCGATCAATATGATAATTTCAGACGATATTACGTGATCAATAAGGCTCCCGACGGCTGGGAGATGGGCACCGGTAGGATCGATTCCGAGCTAATGAAAGAAAAACTCCCGG
>CBDVBL010000116.1:0-6761 GCA_965372205.1 uncultured bacterium | reverse complement strand
GGGAGAATTGAAATAATTTCATGTCATGGATTTGAATTATTCTTTCAGTCAAAGGATCATACTATTATTGGCGTCTATTCTGGGGCCGTTTCTGATATTACTGTACGGGTGGACGTGGAGGGTTCGGTGGGACGGCGTCGAGAATCTCAAGGACGCACGCCGGGTCTCGGATAAAGTTGTATTTGCTTTCTGGCATTCAAGACTTCTGGGATTATGCTATACTCATCGCTTCCGTAGTATCGGGATCATGGTTTCCAGGTCGTTTGATGGCGAGTGGATCGCCAGGATCGTGACACATCTTGGATACCGCGTCTTCCGGGGTTCCGCACGCAAAAACGGAGCGCCTGCGCTTCTGCAAATGCTGAAAAACAAAGAAGACGATCTTTCGCTTACGGTCGATGGGCCGCGAGGCCCGGCTGAAAAGGTGAAACGGGGCGCAATTTCTCTGGCAGCGAATGGCAGAATGCCAATCGTCCCGATTACTTGTCTGGCCAGCCGAGCCTGGCGGTTGAAGTCGTGGGACCGCTTTATGATCCCCAAGCCATTCAGCGTCGTCACGGTTGTCTACGGCAGGCATGTTGCAGTCCCCGAGGATTGTGATAAGGACATAACAGAAAAGCTGTCTTTGGATGTTGAGATGGGGCTAAAAAGGATAGGATGACTTTGCTGCTGTTATATCGAATTCTATTTGCAGCCGCCCTTATTCTGGGGTCACCTTTTCTATTGGTCAAGGCGATCCTGGGGAGGCATGGTATCCGGGAGAGATTCGGGCATATCAAAAAGCGGAAATCGTCCAACAGGCTTTTCTGGTTCCACGCGGCATCGGTAGGGGAATTGAAAATTATATCATCAATTATGCCTGAGATCAGCAGGCGAAACAGCGATATTGACTTTGCTATTTCGACTACCACTGCCAGCGGTAAAAAAAGGGCAAAGGAGCTTTTCGGGAATGAAGCATATATATTCCTGCAACCACTGGAATTATCATCGGCTATCAATAGAGTGATTGCCGCCTTGAATCCGGAAAAGCTGATAGTTGTAGAAACTGAAATCTGGCCCCTGCTGGTAACCGTGGCCCACGCTTCAGGTGTGAAGCTGTATCTTATAAACGCCAGGATGAGAGAGAATTCATTTAAGGCTTATCGAATAATCAGGCCTTTCATTTGTTATATTCTTGCGAAATTCGCGCATATCCTGTCGCAAACCGAAATCGACACCGGCCGATTCAAGGCTCTGGGAGCGGGAAAGACAAAAACCATCGGTAATTTGAAGTATGATCAGGTTCTCAGCAACGCTTTATCGGCCGCTCCGACGTTGAATATCGTTTCTGATGATCGAATGATATTCGTTGCCGGTTCCATCCGAAAAGGCGAATATGAAATATTCGCTGATCTTATTGTCAGATCAAGAGAGCGACTGCTAAAGGTGGGTTTTATTCTCGTGCCAAGGCACATGAAAGACGTTGATCATATATGCCAGGTTTTGTCGAGCCGGAAGGTCCCTTATCTTCTCTGGTCCGAGGTGACAGATACCAATGTTGATTTCGAGAAGGTTCTGCTGGTCAACACCATGGGGCAGTTGCGCGATTTCTATCGGATTGCCGATCTGGCATTCGTGGGCGGTTCTCTCGTGCCGATAGGAGGCCATGATCCGGTGGAGCCTGCTGCCCTGGGGAAACCAGTGATTTTCGGGCCGCATATGGATAATGCCGGAGAGGCCGCGGCGCTACTTTTGAAATCGCAAGGGGCTCAGGAGGTCACCGGGGTCAAAGATCTATTTGAGATGCTTGATGATTCAATTCATAATAGGGAGTCTCTTGTTCGTAAAGGTGAACTATGCAGAAACGCGGTTATCTCGATGACCGGGGCATCGAAGAGAACTGCTGGAATACTCCTGGGGGATTCCGATTGATGGCGATACTTCTGCTGCCGTTTGCTCTCATTTATGGTATCATGATATTTTTCTGGGATGTCTATTGGAAGAGCAAGAAAACGGTTGTGGTACAGGCCCGTGTAATATCGGTAGGTGGCATCACTATCGGTGGTGCCGGTAAGACATCGGTTGCCGGATTCATAGCACAGAACCTGCTCTCACAAGGCAAGAATGCCGTCATCGTAGCGCGTGGTTACAAAAGGCTGGAATCCCGGTCTATGATTCTGACATCTGAAAGTTATAGCTCCTGGGAAGCCTGTGGCGATGAGCCGGCCGCATTGCTAAGATCGGTTCCGGGACTAACCGTCTATGTTGATTCGGATAAAACCGCCGCGGCAAAGAAGGCATCAGAGGATGGTCGGGGAATAATCATAATTGATGACGGCTTTCAGCATCGGAAGCTCAGGCGCGACGTAAACATTGTCTGTCTCGATGGCAATAATCCATTCGGAAACGGATTTCTCTTGCCCTCGGGAAGACTGAGGGAACCGATAAAATCATTGCGCAGAGCCGATATTATAGTAGTTATCGATGGGCCGTCAGAAATCCCCGGAATTATGGCCAACATACCTCAAAGAATACCTGTGTTCAGAGGCAAAAAGAATGTTACCTCCGTGGTGTCACTTCAGGGAGATGAAATAAGCTTGAAGGGGTCGAAGGTTCTGGCTTTTTGCGGCCTCGGCAATCCCCAATCCTTCCGGGCAAGCCTGTTGGAAACCGGCTGCGATATAGTCCGGTTTATAGAATTCGCAGATCATCATATATACAAATCCCCCGATCTGGAAAGATTGGTAAGAAAATGCAAAGAGAATAATGCTCAGTATATAGTGACATCATTAAAAGATGCTGTCAAACTGGAAAAAATCTGGCCTCGGAACCAGTCTATTTATTACCTTGAGATCAGGATTGAACTTGACAGGAAGGATGAGTTTTTCAGGTTGATTAACGTATGATTTATGATTGTGACATTCTGGTAATAGGTTCCGGGGTAGGAGGACTATTTTTTGCGCTCGGTGCCGCCCGGTTCGGCAAAGTCGCCATAGTTACGAAAAAAGCGAAATGGGATGCCGCCACCAATCTGGCCCAGGGCGGCATTGCATCTGTCATGTCGAAGAAAGACAGTTTCGAAAATCATGTCAATGATACCCTGAAATCCGGCGGAGGCCTGTGCCACAAAAACATCGTCGAGAAAGTTATAAAAGCAGGCCCTGAGTGCATAAAGAACCTCTATCAAATCGGAGTAGAATTTTCCAGGCAATCGGGAAAAGACGGCTTCGATTTGGGGAGCGAAGGCGGACATTCTCAAAAAAGGGTGGTGCATGCCGCAGATTTTACCGGCCGGGCAATTGAGCATGCTCTCGTAAGCGCCGCCAGAAATCATGAGAATATCGAGATATTCGAGCATCATTACGCCATCGACCTCATCACCCAGCATCATATCTCACCGGATACATCTGTTAAGGATACTCCGGTTTGCTACGGTGCTTATGTCCTTGATATCAAGAAGCAGATAGTGGAGCGATTCCGGGCCAAAGTTACCATGCTGGCCAGCGGCGGTGGAGGCAGGATTTATCTTCACACTACAAATCCCGATATCGCCACGGCCGACGGCGTTGCCATGGCCTACCTGGCAGGCGCCAGGATCGGGAATCTGGAATTCGTTCAATTCCATCCGACTACTTTGTACCATCCCGATGCCTCATCCTTTTTGATCTCCGAGGCCGTGAGGGGTGAGGGCGGACGGCTCCTTTTGAAATCCGGCGAGCAATTCATGAAAAAATATCATCACAAAGCCGAACTGGCGCGCAGGGATATCGTGGCCCGCGCCATAGATTCGGAGTTGAAGCGAACCGGAGATCATTGCGTATATCTGGACGTCACCCATCTGGGCAGAGATTTCTTAAAGAAGAGATTCCCGACCATATATAAAAAGTGCAAAAGCCTCGGTATCGATATAGCAAAATCACCAATCCCGGTGGTGCCATCGGCTCACTATTTCTGCGGCGGAGTCGTGACCGACGAGCTGGGCAGAACCGATATCAAAAACCTGTATGCCTGCGGAGAGGTAGCCATGACCGGCATGCATGGCGCCAACCGGCTGGCGTCCAATTCTCTCCTGGAGGCGGTCGCATTTGCCAGCTTTGCCGCTGAAAATCTCAAGTCTGAATTTCCGAAAATTCCGCCGCCGCCCGAGGTGCCGCCTTGGGATGAATCAGGCGTATTCGATTCCGAGGAGTGGGTTATCGTCTCGCACGACAGAAGTACAATTACGCGGCTGATGTGGGATTACGTGGGAATCGTGCGCTCAAACAATCGGCTGAAAAAAGCCGATATTCGATGCCTGATTATGAGTAAGGATATAATCGATTTTTACCGCAAGAACCCGGTTCGCTCCGAGGTGATCGAGCTGCGCAATATGGCCATTACGGCCGGGCTTTTGATAAAAAGCGCCAGAATGAGAAAAGAGTCGAGGGGACTGCATTATAATATCGATCATCCTGAAAGGGACGATGAAAATTTCTTGCACGATACGATATTGAAGCAGGAGGAAATTTGAGCCGCGCCGGAAAAATACTGATCGTCGATTACGGTTCGCAATATACGCAGCTTATCGCACGGGGAATACGGGAATTAAAGGTCTTTTCGGAGATAGTCAGTTGTGATCACAGTCTCGACCATTATGACTTTTCCGACGTTGCCGGCATCATCCTTTCCGGCGGGCCGTCATCGGTGTTCGATATGGGTGCGCCTGTTCTGGATAAGCGGCTATTGTATGTGGGTCGGCCCGTGCTGGGGATTTGCTATGGGCTCATGCTGATAGCCATGAATATCGGGGGTGGAATCGCCATTTCCAGGCGACGGGAATACGGTCGCGCCATGATGATCCGAACGGGCAGGTCCGATCTTTTGAAGAAACTGCCCTCCAGAAGCCAGGTCTGGATGAGTCATGGCGATCATGTCGAAAAATTGCCGCTGGGATTCAAGGGGATAGGCTCCACCGAGGCTCTGGGATTCGCCGCCATAGCCAATCCAAGACGAAGGCTGTACGGGGTGCAGTTTCACCCGGAGGTGGCGCATACCGAACATGGCAAACAGATTCTGCATAATTTCCTTTTCGATATCTGTAAATGCAGGCCGACCTGGGCCCCGGCATCGTTTATCAATAGCTCGGTGGACGAGATCAAGAAAACTGTTGGCCGGGGAAAGGTGATCTGCGCCTTGTCCGGCGGGGTAGATTCGGCGGTGGTGGCGATGCTTCTGAATAAGGCCATTGGCAAGCGGGCGGTATCTGTTTTTATCGATAACGGGCTGTTGCGCCTGAACGAGGCCGAGCAGGTGAAAGCCGCCTTCAAGAAATTCGGCCTGAATCTCAAGACGGTGGATGCCTCGGCGATGTTTCTCAGGCGGCTGAAGGGGGTGGCCGACCCGGAGATGAAACGCAAAAAAATCGGCCGGGCCTTTATCGAGGTTTTCACCAAGGAAGCGGCCAAGATCGGCAAGGTCGATTTTCTGGCGCAGGGGACCTTGTATCCCGACCTGATCGAATCGGTCTCCTTCAAGGGGCCGTCGGCGACCATAAAGACGCATCACAACGTCGGCGGGCTGCCGAGGCGGATGCGGCTGAAGCTGATCGAGCCGTTAAGAGAGCTTTTCAAAGACGAGGTTCGCGCGGTCGGCCGAAGGCTCGGCCTGCCGAAAGAATTTATAGGCCGTCACCCGTTCCCCGGGCCGGGGCTGGCCGTGCGGGTGCTGGGGGCTGTCACGACGGAACGCTTGACGATATTGCGCGAAGCCGACCATATATTCATCTCCGAGCTGCGCAAATGGAAGCTGTATGATGAAACCTGGCAGGCGCTGGCGGTGCTTTTGCCGGTGCGGTCGGTGGGCGTCATGGGGGATGAGCGCACCTACGAGAACGTCATCGCCCTGCGCGCCGTGACCTCCCTGGACGCCATGACCGCCGACTGGGCACACCTGCCGACTGATTTCCTCTCACACGTCTCCAACCGCATCATAAGAGAGGTCAAGGGGATCAACCGGGTGGTCTACGATGTCTCCTCCAAACCCCCGGCGACTATTGAGTGGGAGTGATGGATAAGGGAGAGTATATTACAATTGGCCCCCGTGATTTTATTAACCCCCCTTATAAGCGATGTCCAAAATGCGGTAAAGATACATTTGGTGTTGTGGCGATACTTGAAAGTCAATATTGCAGAAGATGTAAAGAGTGTTTATATCCAGGATTTTCAGACGGGGCAGCAAGTTACCCTCTACCGACGCTCAAGAAAGAAGTCATATATCTTGATCAATTTGCAATTATTGAAATGGTAAAAGTATTACACCCCATTTTAAAGGTTGAAAGAAAGGGACCACATGATGAATTTTGGTTTTCTCTTTTTAAGAAGTTAGATTGTCTGATCAAGCTGCAATTGATAATTTGCCCATACTCTGAATTCCATGAAGAAGAATCAATTATTTCTAAAGACTTCGAGTTATTAAAAACAATGTATGAATTATTATCTCATGGAATTCAATTCAAATTCATTGAAGATATAAGGAGAGAACAACTTTATTCTAATGCACAGAATTGGTATAATGGTAATTTAGATGGAGAAATACATTTAAATATTGACAGAGTTGTTTTTGGGAAAATCAACAGGTGGCTCGACAGGTTCTTTGTTTCATTTGATTTAGGCTATATACATAAAACGATAGATGATGTGAGAAGAAACAGGGAAGAAAGACATAAGAGATTTTTAAAGGTATTTGAAAGATGGAAAGCGGAAAAAAATAAATCATTTGAGGAAATCTTTTTGGAAGAGAGTAAT
>CBDVBL010000115.1:0-6800 GCA_965372205.1 uncultured bacterium | reverse complement strand
GCGTTTAACCGCCTCATGACATTCTCCGGTTCTCACCAGATCAATTGATATCTCCTCTCCCTCGAGGTAATTTCCATGTTTCGACCCATTGTTTATACCCATAAGATCAGGGGTTATTCCCTGGCCGACAAGTTCTTTGATAAATACTCTGGCCTCTTCCACGGTAGTTATCTCGCCAGTGGAACCTACAGTTTTTATCTCACCCACCTCTGTCTCCAGACCTAGTTCACGCTCCACTATCGGCTTTGCCATCCGACTCGTAATCCGGATATTGTCATCTTCGGGATTAAAGGAGGCATCCAGAGCGAATGAAGTAAATCCGACTTTGAGCTGTTCCGCGATCAGCTCTTCGGTCGCCCTGATCTCATCTTCGTTCGTGGTCTTAACCGTCAGGTGGTCTCCATGTATAATAAACGGGCGATCGAAACCTATCTTCTCCGCAAAAGCGATCAGCGTTTCGAAATACATCTGTGGTGTCATCCCGGTGTAACCGCCGGTGAGATTCGACTCCGACTTGGCCAGTTCGAACGCCACCAGGGAATCCGTTTCCATGGCCGCTTTCATTATACCGGGTATCACAGGCTTAATCCTGGTGTTGCAGGCCATAACGATGATCTTTTCATCGCGAATATTCCGGAAGACATCGTGGCCATTGAGTAGACACACCCTGGATTGCGAACCAAGCTTTTCCTTGATATTATCCGGCCTGATATCCAGCAGTTTTGCGAAACTCATTCCTCCTCCTTCAACCTGACTTTAGATATAAATGTTCCATTCATAATAACCACCAACCTAATAGAGCGGCAACCAATAACGCCGGTAGAAAATTACCCACTTTTATCTTCGCAATCTCCAGAATATTAATGCCAATGCCGAGTATCAATACTCCTCCAACCGCGCTAATTTCATTCAACACCCCGGGATCCATAAAATCCCCCAATGCCATTCCCAGGTAAGTCAGCGTTCCCTGAATGATAAACACAGTCAGGGCAGAAAATATGACACCGATACCCATCGTGGCAGCCAAGGCGATTGCCGCCGCTCCATCCATCAGCGATTTAATATAGATCAGATCCGCCGAGCGAGCAAAGCCATCCTCCAGAGAACCCACTACGGTCATGGGGCCGATGCAAAATAGAAGCGATGCCGTTACGAATCCCAGAACGAAGGTCGATGATGAAGAGCCGACTCTCCTCTTCAACCTCTCCCCCACCCTTTCCAACCATTCCTCAATACCTATTATCTGCCCGACAATGCCACCCCCCACCAGAGATGCTACTATCAAGATTAGCTTCTGCGTTCCCAGCGCCATCTTCGTTCCGATTATGAAAGTTGAAAGCCCCAGACCCGTTAAGATGATTTTCTTTATGGAATCCGGCAGCCGCGACCCGACGAGTAAACCAAGACTCGACCCTATTAGCACGGTCATGGTATTAACCAGATATCCCCAGATATGCATCAGGCTCCCCAATTAATAGATTTTAGATTTTTCCACAAGGGATTTCATCCCTCGCTTTCGGGGATTTCATTACTTAAGCTCAGGATGCAAAGCCATAATTCGCTGCTTAATTAGCAATGCACGGGCCTTTATTATCTGCGGTTGCGACGAATCAATCAGGTTGTTCAGAAATGGTATGCTCTCTGGCGAGGCCAGATGATACAGCAAATTGAGATAGGTCATTTTTGCGGCAAGTGCCGAGCTGTCGGGCTTTGATTGGCGTTCAACCCGAATAAATCGATCTATGCCCCAGCGATACGATCGCTCGTATCCGAGAATCGAATATAATATGGCTTTGATCGGGCCGTCGGGATAATTGGCCAGCAGTTCCTGACTGGGAGGGTAGCCGTAATAGGCCAGGCCCGCGGCGGCCTCCTGCGCCAGGAGCCAATCATCGGACCGGGTCAAAGGAACCAGGACCCTTATTACCTTCAGGTGATTTTGATGAGTTTCACTCCAGATTTTTTCAAGAGATTTTTCCGAGGCAAATGAATCGTATTCTTTCACGTATGCAGCGGCCGGGGCGTAAAGGCACTTAAGCAGCTCCACGAGTTTTCCTGTATCCGTCTTCGGGGAGGAATCCTCTATCATGTCTAACAAATCCGTAGCCGTCCCCTCGCAGTCGGAGGCTGTGGGCGCTGATGCCGTTATGCTCAATAACAGAATAAGTAACGTTATCCTCATGGCATTATTCCATCATTTTCCGGTATGCTTCAGAAGATCCAGGAATTCACTTACTTTCTTTTTCAATATCGACTTGCTGCCGTTATTCTCGATGACATAATCCGCCAGGGCCGCCTTTGTGCGTTGCGGGATCTGCGAGCTTATCCGATCTGCAGCCTCTTTCCTGGTCAGGCCGGAACCCATCATCCGTTTTATGCGAAGATCCCTCCCGGCGGTAACCACGAGGATATAATCGAACCAGTTTGCTATTCCCCATTCAAATATAAGGGCGGCATCGACAACAATTAGTCTCTTCGGGGATCGTGATCGGCGTTGCTCTATCCAGGTCTTAAGGGTTTTGAGAAGGTGGGGATGAATAATTCCATTGAGTTTCTCCCTGGCTGCCAAATCACTGAACACCATCCGCCCCAGGAGCTTTCTATCCAATGAGCCGTCATTCTTTAATATCGATTTTCCAAACGCATTCACCAGCCGCCTGAGGATTACAGGGATGTCTTTAACAACTTTACGGCCAGCATCATCCCCGGACAGGATGATCGCCCCCTGCTCTCTAAGGTATTCCGCCGCCAGCGACTTGCCAGCCCCCGGCGCTCCTGTCAGCCCGATAATCGACATCAGATTTCAATCCGGCATAGCCGGTCGATCGGCGAGAAACGTCCCCTCAATGAGCCTCCAGCCAGTTGTCGCCGGCAGCCATATCGACCTTTACCGGCACCTTCAACTTAACGGCGCCTTCCATTTCCTGTTTGACTATTTTCCTCAGTTTATCCAGCTCATCCATATGGGCATCGAATACGAGTTCGTCATGAACCTGCAATATCATCCTGGATTTCATGCCCTTAATAGCATCGGCTATTCTAATCATGGCGATCTTTATCATATCAGCCGCGGTGCCCTGTATCGGGGTGTTGATGGCGATTCGCTCGGCAAACTGCCTGGCCTGTACGGATTTTGCATTGATATCAGGCAGACGCCTTCTCCGATCGAACAATGTTGAAACGTATCCGTTCTCCCGGGCAAATTTCTTTATATCCTCCATGTATTTCTTAATTCCGGGATAACGCTCGAAATAAACATCGATGAAATCTCTCGATTCGCCCAGGGAAAGCTCTGATTGCTGTGAAAGCCCGTAGGCGGTAACTCCATAAATAATGGCGAAATTCGCCGTTTTGGCCGCCCGCCGCTGGTCGTTGGTGACATCCTTGATGTCCACGCCATAAACCTCGGCCGCCGTCCTGCGATGAATATCCTCGCCTGATTTGAACGATTCGATCATGGTCTTATCGCTGGCGAAATGCGCCATGATTCTAAGTTCGATCTGCGAATAGTCGGCGGAAAGAATCTTATAATCGTCGCCGGCAGGAATGAACGCCAGCCGGATTTCCCGCCCTTCTTCCGTTCTAATCGGTATATTCTGCAGATTTGGATCAGAGGACGATAAACGTCCCGTTGCCGCAACCGTTTGATTGAAACTGGTATGCACCCTACCGGTGCCTGGATTAACCATGGTCGGTAGAGCGTCTATATAGGTGGATTTCAGTTTCATCAGCTGACGATACTCCAGCACCATCCTGGGAACGGGGTGAATCTCCGCCAGCTTTTCGAGAACATCTACCGATGTCGAGCGTGCACCCCCCTTGGCGGTGCGACGCGTGGACTTCATGTTTAACTTATCGAACAGGATTACTCCCAGTTGCCGGGGTGAGTTTATGTTGAACTCCTCTCCCGCCTCCTCGAAAATAGCCTTTTCCACGACCTTTAACTTTCGGTCAAAATCTTTAGATAGCCCGCCCAGAAATTCGCTATCGATTCTTACACCGGTCTCTTCCATATCACCCAGAACCGTCACCAGCGGCATCTCAATTTCATGCAGAAGCCGTTCCAGACTCAGTTCCTTGATTATCGGCTCAAACTCGTTTTTCAAACGCAACGTGAAATCGGCGTCCTCGCAGGAATAAATTGTCGCCTTTTCGATATCGACCCTGGCGAAACTGATTTGCTTCTTACCTGACCCGATCAACTCTGAAATCGATATCATTCTATGACTGAAATGTTCCAGAGCCAGGCTATTCAGGTTATGGCTTCTGCCCCCCGGATTAATCAGATAGGAGGCTATCATAGTATCGAAATAGGGATTGTCCATTTTGACATCATGATTCTTAAAGACCTGACGGTCGTATTTGATATTCTGGCCGATGATTTTCACATCCGATTCAAAGAGTCTTGAAAATCTTTCAAGAACATCCTGCACTGGAAGATTCTCCCCGGTTTCGTGCCCTGCCGGAATATAGAATCCCGTTCTTTCCTGATATGACAGCGAAATTCCAACAAGACGCGCTTCAAGGGACGATAACGATGATGTCTCCGTATCTATGGCCACTTCCTTACGTTTTTCAATTTCAACCAGGATTTTATCGAGATCGGATATGCTCTTTATGGTCTTATAATCCACAGAAGGTCTTTCTTCTCCCTCCACAAAGAGAGATTCAGCCTCCGGCTGGACATACTTTTTCATCAGGCCTCTTAACTCGAGCCGTCGAAACAGCTCCACTAAGGCAGTGTAATCCGGTTCTTTCAGCGTCAGCATATCCAGCTCGAGCTCTACGGGGCAATCGATTTTGATGGTCACAAGATCATATGAGAGCTGCGCTTGCTCCTTATTATCCAGTAGCGATCTGGCTATCTTTCCCTTCTTTTTCTGAGGGCCGTCTCTTAAGACCTTGTGGAAATCGCCGAACTCCCCTATGAGCGAGATCGCAGTTTTCGGCCCGATCCCGGGAACGCCCGGAATATTGTCCGAAGTATCACCCATGAGGGCCAGGGTATCGACCACCTTATCCGGTGGAACCCCGAACTTCTCCTTCACCGCTTCGGGACCCATAATCTCGAATTCCTTCGGATGAAGTATCCTGATTTTCTCGGTTACCAGTTGGTAAAAATCTTTATCCCCCGTGAACATGAGAACTTCGATTCCGCCGGCGGCGGCTTTGACCGAAAGAGTGCCGATAAGATCATCCGCCTCAAAGCCATCCATTCGTATTACGGGGATATTGAAACCCTCTATCGCCTGATCTATCCATGGAAACTGGGTAATCAGTTCGTCGGGAGTCTTGGCGCGAGTCGATTTGTATTCCGGATAGATATGGTGACGGAACGTCGGCTGGGGCGTGTCGAACACCACCGCCAGATAATCAGGCTTGAAATCCCTGATTATCTTATTCAATGAATTAACGAATCCGAATACGGCCCCGGTGTTCTCGCCGCGTGAATTAATAAGAGGATTTCGGATGAACGCGTAATAGCTGCGATAGGCCACCGCCGAACCATCGATGAGAATCAGCTTACTCATGGTTTTAATAAAGATTCCGCTTGAGAATATACTCCTCTACGGCCGCCGGTAACAATTCCGAAATCGATTGACCTGATCTCACTTTCTCACGGATCATTGTCGATGATATGCTAACCGGCTTCATTTCAAACGATTCAATCATGTCTGCGAATCTACCGGCGGCGGGAAAACCCGGCCTGCCGGCAGCCACCACATTAACCATCTCAAAGATTCTCTCAGGCAGATGCCAGCTTTCCATCTCCGAGATGTTATCGGCTCCGATCAGAAAATAGAATTCATCATCGGGATACTCCCTCTGCAACTCGGTCAGCGTATCGACCGTATAGGATGGCCCCTGACGCTCGAATTCTATCTCGGATATCAGGATTCTTTCTTTTCCGGCCACCGCCAGCTTGAGCATGGCCAGCCTATCCCGCCTGGATGATATTTCCTCTTCGGATTTATGCGGTGGAGTTTTCGCCGGAACAAATATGACCTCTTTTAACTTGAGTTTGCGAATTGCCGTCTCGGCTATGGTTAAATGGCCGTAATGCGGCGGATCAAATGTACCCCCCAGGATGCCGATACGAGACAAGATTTAGCCTCCGCTGGCGCCTGACTGTAATTTCTCTATATTCTTTCTTGCCTTTTCCGATAGCTTGTGATCCGGAAATGCCATCACGAAATCCTGGAACGTCCGCAGCGCATCGGATTCCCGGCCCGATTTCATCAGCGCCTCACCGGAGTAAAACAGCGCGTACTCGGCCCATTTGGTCCCGGAGTAATTATCCCGGATCATATCAAAATACAAAAGGGCCGGCTCATAGTCATTCAGCTTCAAATAAAGTTCGCCGTTCTTAAATAGCTTCCGCGCCAGCTTTTCATACATCAGATTGAGTTTTTCGCGCGCTTCCGGCGCCAGAGGACTTTGCGGATATCGATTCAAAAACTCGGTGAATTCGTCGATAGCCCTGAATGTTTCATCCGGGTCGCGCGAATACTTGGGCGATTGCTCGTAATGACACATACCAAGATGAAACTGCGCATCATCGGCAAATGGCGATACAGGATAGGCTGCCAGCAACCGTCTGAACTCTCCCACGGCCTCGGGGTAGTTTTCCATGTTGAACAGCGACAGGCCAAGATAATACTGCGCCGTATCGATAAAAGTCTGGCCGGGAAAGCTGTATATCAATCCCTGAAATTGAGCCTGAGCCTTGAAAAACTTCCCCTTATCGTAAAGCTCCATGGCCCGATTATATTGGTCCCGGGGTGCTTGTTGTTCCTTCA
>CBDVBL010000114.1:0-6801 GCA_965372205.1 uncultured bacterium | reverse complement strand
TCTCTGTCCCGACAAAACAGGAAAATGGATCTGGAGATGCCATATCGATGCCAGCCATCCGAACCGGCAAGTATGGAAATATCTGAGAACGTTTCTGGCAGATTACGACGCCAGCATCTTCTCTCTACCCAATTTCTGCCGTTATCTGGATCACCCTCAATTCATCATTGCGCCCAGCATCGATCCGCTAAGCGATAAAAATTGTGATCTGGAGGACTGGGAAATAGAGAAGACATATTCCCGATTCGGTCTCGATAAGAACCGTCCCATACTTGTACAGATTTCTCGTTTCGACAGGTTCAAAGATCCGGTCGGCGTTATCAAGGCCTTCAGAATCGTGCAGGATTTTGCTCCGGCGCAACTGGTGCTCGCCGGAGGAGGAGCAACTGATGACCCGGAAGGAGAGGTGGTTTTAAACGAGGTCAGGGAAGAAGCCGCCGATGATGAGGATATTCATGTACTCCTGTTGCCAGACGATGCTCATCGAACGATTAACGCCCTCCAGAGGATATCAGATATCATTATCCAGAAATCTACTCGCGAGGGTTTCGGCCTCACCGTCACCGAGGGTCTCTGGAAAAGCAAGCCTGTGATCGGCGGAAACACCGGCGGTATCGTTCTGCAATTGATGAATCATCATACCGGATTCCTGGTAAACACACCGGAAGGAGCGGCGCACCGCATAAGGTACCTGCTTCAACGCCGCGGCAGAATGAGACAGATGGGTGAAAAAGGAAGAGAATTCGTCAGGGAGAATTTTCTGCTGACCCGACATCTAAGGGAACATCTAACCCTCTTGCTGGCGCTTAAAAAAGGTTTCACAAATAGGTTGATCGCCGCCTGAAAATATCATATAATTATATGGGTGTCGTTAGACCATAGTCAATCTCACATCTTTGAGTCACTACGGAAGTCTTCATCAGCGGCCTTGATGCTTGATTATGATGGCACGCTGGCCCCGTTTCACCGGGAAAGAGAAAAGGCGATCTTCTACCCGGGTGTTCGTGGAATTCTGGAGCAAATCATGAAATCCAGCAGTTGCAGAATTGCAATAATCAGCGGCCGGGCGATTGCCGATCTCATTCCGCTTCTGGGATTTAGTGAATTACCGGAGATCTGGGGATCGCATGGATGGGAACGCAGAGACCGGAACGGTAGTTACAGCATATTGCCCGCAAGCGAAAGTCATCTCAAAGGGTTGGCAGAAGCCAACTTTCTAATCGATAAAATGAATTTTGGCAATTACAGAGAGGAAAAACCCTGCAGCGTAGCCCTTCATTGGCGGGGTAAATCCAAAGAGGAGATTGAAGCAATACGCAAATTCGACAGAACAGAATTGAAACCGATTGCCACGAAATATAGACTGGATCTGCTTTATTTCGACGGCGGTATTGAATTGCGTGTTCCTGGCTGGAATAAAGGGGATGTCGTGAGGGCTGTTATCGAGGAATCTCCGCCCGGATGTTTTTTTGCCTATCTGGGGGACGATCTTACTGACGAGGATGCTTTTGAGGCGATTGCTGACTTCGGAGTCGGGGTGCTGGTTCGCCATGAAAAAAGAGCCACAAAAGCAAAACTACATCTATCACCGCCGAAAGAGCTGCTGGATTTCCTTCATAAATGGAACCAGGCAACCGGGAATTAGGGGCTATCGAGATTAGCATGTTGGTCGTAATTTCAAATAGAGTGCCGGATTTAGCCAGGGAAAGTCATCATTCTACTCGAGATCGGCCCGTGGGGGGGTTGGTATCGGCCATTCGACCGGCATTGGAGGAGTGGGGAGGCATTTGGTTCGGCTGGAGCGGCAAGGCATTGCGTCGCCAGCAGCCGATGGTTGTCAAGAGTACTTTGCATGGGAAGATCAACTATTTGACCATAGACCTTTCTGAAAACGAGGTTGAGAATTATTATACCGGTTTCAGCAACCGTACCCTGTGGCCGCTAATGCATAGTTTTCCCACGCGCGTGCGCTTGAGGGACGAGGAGCATAAGGCCTATCTTCGCGTAAACAGGAAAATGGCAAAAGCGCTGTATCCATATTTGAAGTCGGGGGATATAGTCTGGGTACAGGATTATCATTTGATACCGTTGGGAGCGAGTCTCCGTCAGCTGGGTTGGAATGGCCCCATCGGTTTCTTCCTCCATACCCCTTTCCCTCCCGCGGATATTTTCCTGATCTTGCCCTGGGCGGGGAAGATGCTGGAATCCTTCTTGAGCTATGATCTTGTTGGCTTTCACACGGAACGATTTCGCCATAACTTCGAACAGAGCCTTCTACTTGATCTTGAGGGGATTCTCGATGATCACAGCTTCATATACAGATCCAAGAAGCTCAAAATCGGAGTTTATCCTATCGGGATCGATTCCAGCTCTTTTGGAAGCTGGTCTATATCGTCGAAAGCAACGAAGCAGGCTGCAAGCATCAAACAGTTTATCGGCAACCGACGACTGATCTTAGGAGTTGATCGACTGGATTATACCAAGGGTATCGTGGAGAGGCTCAGGGCATTCGAGAGGCTTTTGGATCGCTTCCCATCGTGGAAACGTAAGGTCAGCATGATCCAGATTTCGGCGCCTTCAAGAACCAGGATCCCCGAATATATAGGCCAGAAGCGTGACGTCGACAGAATGGTGGGTGAAATCAATGGTCGGCTAGCCGATGCCGATTGGGTGCCGATCAGTTATCTATACCGCTCCTATGATCAGGAGACTCTGGCGGGATTTTATAGAGTATCGGATGTCTGTCTCGTCTCTCCGCTCCGGGATGGTATGAATCTGGTCGCCAAGGAGTACGTGGCGTCGCAATCAGACAATCCGGGGGTTCTGGTGTTGTCCCGATTTTGTGGAGCCGCCGAGGATCTGAAAGAAGCGATGATCGTAAATCCTTATGATATAGACGGCACCGCCAGAACACTTAAAAGAGCCCTTGAGATGCCTCTTGGGGAACGGAAAGGCCGCTGGTTTTCATTGATGGAAAAAGTTAGCAAAATCTCAGCCAGGGCCTGGAGAAACAGGTTCCTCGGCGACCTTGCCGCAAAGGAGTATGAATTATTCCCTGAATCGAATATGCAAACGCCAAGGCTCCGCGATGATGTCATGCTTCCATTGAGTGAAATTTCGCGCGATAGGAGAAGAACCGATAACGACCAGCCCGGGAAATGAAAGCCGGCTGCAGGTTATTTATGGGGCAATAATAATTTTGATTTATCTATGCGGCGGGGAATCAGGGGTGGGTGATGGGAATTGAACCCACGGCCCCCAGGGCCACAACCTGATGCTCTAACCAACTGAGCTACACCCACCACGCAATTTCCGAAACCAATCATCAATATTATCGACAGTATTCGTAATGTCAATATATTTTGGTTTAGTCGAGGTGAAAAGGCTCAGAATATAATATGGTCGATGAAAGCAAGAGAGATCTCAACCTCTTGAAATAAAATTATGTTTTTCGGTTAACAATCGGAAATTATCCGGAATCAGTTGTCTTAATTTCCTGATCAAGTCTACATTCTTAAACGGCTTGAGAAAATACGCGTCCGCTCCGGCGTCCATGGCTACTTCGGGCGTATATTGACCGCCGTATGCGGTGATCAGTATCACGGGTGTATTCTCATATTTCTCTTTGACCACGTTAAGCAAATCAAAACCGGACATTTGAGGCAGCATTATATCGGATACAACCGCGTTCACCCTGTTAGCTTTTAAAATATCAAGAGCATCCTCGGCGCTGGAGGCCGTAAACACCTTGAATCTTTCCAATTCGATTACATATTTCAAAAGCTCCATGATCTCCTCTTCATCATCGACAACCAGAACCGAATGTTTCCCGTTAGCAAGTGCCTCTTCCACTTTGGACAGAATGACTTTCTCATCAAATGGCCTGGTAAGGATTTCACTGGCCCCCAGAGCGGCGCTGCGGACGACGGTTTCCTGGTCCACGAGGCCGGAGGTCATTATGACGGGAATAGAATACAATTTCTGGCTATTTTTTACATATTGCAGGAATTCAAATCCTGAACACTTGGACATTGCTATGCTCGCCAGTACCAGGTCTATTGACGGTTCGGCCTCAATCAACTCGATACCTTTTCTGACCGACGGTGCCGTCAGAATCGAGAAATTACCCTTGCTCAAGATTTCCGAAAGTACCGATAAGTCATCGGGGTCGCTCTGGACCAGTAATATCTCATTCATGTTGATGCTCCGGACATTCCCACTTGCGCTCTTAGCAGTCTATCGGCAGATCTTCCGCTGGCTGTTAATCTTAGAACACTTAAGTGATTCCTGAGCAATGAATATACCCGGGCTGTTTCACTTTGAACAGGTATCATGGGCATATTCCGAACGGGAAGGGAGGTCAGTGAATCCGGAAATATCGGGATTAGTTATTTAGGCAGATTCATGAGCGCAAACTCTGGGGAGCAGTGTCGATTGACGAGGGGGCCTGCCGATGGATAACATGTTCATGGGCTTTTACCTGCCGGGGGAAGCGATCAGTCCATCGGCGGGCAATCGGCGCAGCCCGATACCGGAGCCGAACCCCTGTAGGCGCCGATTTCGGTAACGACATCGTTAAGCTCAAAAGCTACGCAGTTTCCGTCGGGGTCTGCATATGGCGCGAAAAAGTTGCCGTGGGGCGAGCAATTGCATGTGTAGTTCGGCAGAATATTACCCCTGTACATGCCTATCATGGCGATGACATCGGCCATCTCCAGGGCAACGCCGTTACCATTGCAATCACCGGGGGTGTATGTATCGTCACAAAGTACATTAATGAATCTCAAGATTATAAATGATGTATGATCGGTCACGTATACGTAATCGCCGACAACATAGATATCCGATGCTTCTAAAGGAGTGTTATAGCTTGCAACGATTGAGGGATTAGCAGGATCAGTGATACTTATCACATATACGCCGTCCACGCTGCCTGCTATAAAGGCATGTGATCCCGCCACAAAAACGTCATGAGAAGGATATCCCGTACCGGCTGACCAATCTCCAATAATGCCCGGATAGGTCGGATCGGAAATATCGATTACGGTCAGACTGGGGTAATAAGCCGATAAATAGGCGTAATCATCGGCCACAAATATACCGGATGGGATGTCACCAAAGGCCAGGCTCGATACGGGCGCCGGCAGCGTGGGATCGCCGATGTTAAAGATATCAAACGAACACCATCCATACATACAGAAAAGACCGCATGCATTACTGGTGATATAGACGTATTCACCGGCAACGAATATCCCTGTAACGCAGGCGTAATCAGCGAAGTTGCTGAAATAACCAACCTGATCGGGAGCAGTGGGGTCGGCTATATCAATAATCTCAAAGAATGTATGTCCGCCCACGTAGGCCTGGTTTCCATGTAAAAAAATCGAGAATGCGTCATCCAGCGTCGAATAACTTCCTGCCAACGAGGGATTCAGAGGATCGCTTACGTTAATGACCTCCAGTCCATCGCTGCCTACCAGATAGGCATATTCATTCTCAGCGAGGATATTATTAGCATAATACGATTGCGAATCGTAGGAGCCTACAATCACGGGATTTGCAGGATCGGCTATTGAGACAATTCGAAGGCCGTACTCTGATTCGCTTATATAAGCGTAATCACCGCTCACAGAAACCCGCGATGCGTTCCCCGGAGTCGTGCAGCTTCCAACAAACTCTAACTCCTGTGCTTCGACCCAAGAATTACCTGTTATGCATAGCCCCAGCAGAATAGTAAATGTCCCTTTTGCGGCCCTCACTGCCATTCGTCTCGATAATATAGACAAGTTAAAATCCCCCTGTATAGATGCACAACTCAGAGCAGCCTTAGCCCGTCTGTTTCTTAATATTATTATAAAGCCGGATCTGTAATCTGTCAACCAGATTAAAACTCTGCTATATGCATTGTTGACAAGAAAAATACCCCCGCCCTGGCTCGAACAGGGAACCTACTGCTTAGAAGGCAGTTGCTCTATCCAGTTGAGCTACGGGGGCAATTCGGTGCGCTATTCAGTTTTATCGGGGTGAGAGGATTTGAACCTCCGACACCTTGCTCCCAAAGCAAGTGCGCTGCCAGACTGCGCCACACCCCGTTATTTCCTGATGAGAATATACCGGCATTTGGATACCCGGTCAATATTCAATTATTGGCGGCTTTCGATCAATCGGCCGAAAACGCCTTGATTATTATCGGCTTTATTCTGGAGAGCGCCCGGCCTCGATGAGAGATTCTGTTCTTTTCCGCCGGCGTTAATTCCGCCAGCGTAACGTTCATTCCGGCAGCCACGAATATCGGATCATAGCCGAATCCGAAGGTCCCTTTCGGTTCGCTTCCGATGATCCCCTCCAGTACACCTTCGGCCGTGTGGATCTCGCCGCGGCTATCGGCGAACGCAATCACCGTCATAAACCGGGCGGTGCGCTTGGCCTGAGGGATCCCATCCAGCATCGATAATAATTTATTGACATTGTCTTCGTAGCTGCAACCCTCGCCGGCGAATCTCGAGGAATAAACTCCCGGGGCGCCATCGAGATAATCGACCTCGAGGCCGGTATCATCGGCCAGGCAGGGGAGACGATATCGATCCCGGATAGTCTCGGCTTTCAGGATTGCATTCTCTTCAAGTGTTTTGCCGGTTTCCTCGACCTCCGGGAAATCATCGAAATCAGATGCCGATAGGATTTCGAGCTCGACATCTGCCAGGATGCTTCTTATCTCTTCGATTTTGTCACGGTTGTTGGTGTACAGAATGAGTTTTTTCATACCAATTTCTATTTTGAGGATCGGGGATTGCTTTCTCC
>CBDVBL010000113.1:0-6804 GCA_965372205.1 uncultured bacterium | reverse complement strand
TTTCGACGGCCCCGTCCGTGGAGCCAACCTGTATCTCAAGAGATCTGTAAATTCACCCCCCCAGTCGACCGAAAGCCAGCCCAGAAGAGGTGGTCTGATCATCTCCTCGGCCCTTTCTGATAGATAAAAGAAGGCCGTACCGCTTGGGCCAAGCATCCATTTCTGACAGCCGCAACTGAAAAGATCAATATCTGCCGACGGCACATCAATGGGAATTACGCCGGCTCCCTGGATACCGTCCACGCAAAAGATAATCCCGTTTTCGCGACAGAATCCCCCCAATTTCCCAAGATCGACCCGATAACCGTTATTGAATTGCACCCAGCTTATGCAGATGACACGCGTCCTGCCATCGGACAGCGACAATATAGCATCCTCGTCGATAAAGCCGTCTTTGCTTTTGGCGAACCTTATTTCAACGCCGCTGGATTCCAAACGCATCCAGGGATAAATATTGGCTGGAAAATCCCCGTCGGAAACAACCACATTGTCACCCGCGGCCCAGGGGTATCCTGCCGAGATGATATTCAACCCGAAGGATGTGGTTGACGAGATGCCTATTCGATCCGGACTGGCGCTGACCAGCCCGGCAAGATTTTTCCGGACTTTCTCGAGGCTCGCAAAGAGCTCAGCGCCGTGCTTACTATCCATCCTTTGCCATTTATCGAGATATTCGTCATAGGCTACCCGCGATGGTTTAGGCAAGGGGCCTAACGCTGCGTGATCCAGATAGATCAAGCCATCGGCCAGCGCGAAATTCGAGCGAGCTTTCTGAAAGTCGAACATGCCTACAGCCATCCATGCCTCCTGTACCAGTCAACCGTTTCCATGACTCCGTCCCTGAACGATGTGGGTGAAACAAAGCCCAGATCGTTTTCTATTCTGGAAGTATCTACAAGCCAGTATTTTTGCGTCATCTCCAGCGCTTTGTCTGCCGAAAATATCGACGCTTTATTTCGCCGTCTGGCTACCATTTCCGATATCTTTCCCGCAAACCTCAACACGGCAGCAGGCACATGTATATCTAGCCCCTTAATTCCCAGAGCATCGCTTATGATATCAGCGGCCTCGCTATAAGAATACCGTCTTTTCTCAGCGACGAAATAAACGCCCCCTGAAGGCAAATCTTTTGCAAGCGCTTTCGCTACAGCCTGCGCCAGGTCCTTGACGTAAGTGAAATTGATATAGCATTCCCCCGTCCCGAATGTCGGTTTGAGTTTGAAACTCACTGCCTTAAAAAACGACAGCATTTCCTTATCGCGAGGGCCATAAATAGCTGAAGGTCTCAATACGGTTACCGGGAGTCTATCACGGTAATCCAGAACCGCCTTTTCCCCTGCAAGCTTCGATTTTCCGTAAGCAGTCAGCGGCCGCGGTGGATAATCCTCATCGATAGGCGTATCCGATGGCGCCGGGCCCGAGGCCGCAGTTGAAGATATCTGTATGAACCTCTTGATATCCGGATGTGATTTCTCCACCGCTTTCAGAATATTATCCGATCCTTCAGCGTTTACCCGATTAAACGTATTACTGTCCAGGGCTTTTGTGATCCCGGCATTGTTGACAATTGCTTCCACGCTCTCAATAGCGGCCGGGAGTGAATCGGGATCGTTCAAATCGCCGTAAGTAAGCTCAAGATCAAGATGCTTTATATTGGTCAGATCCGATGTCTGCCTGACAAGCGCCCTGACATCGAAGCCAGCGCTCTGCAACGTTTCGCAGATATGCGATCCCACGAATCCATTGGCGCCGGTTACCAGTATCTTCCGCATCCTGCCTTATCCTCTTGACTTTCAAAAAAGCGCACGGTAACTTGACAATTCGCATGGCAAATTAGGTGATTGATGGTATCCCTGCAAGGCGTTTGTTGCGATCCCGGAGATTTAATGGACTTATTTGAAAAGTGTAAGAACTTCAAGGTTGCCCGCGAAGTGGAAGCGGCGGGGCTGTATCCATATTTCAGACAGATATCGTCCTCTCCCGGCACGAAAGTGATTGCCGAGGGCAAGGAAGTTATAATGATCGGCTCCAATAATTATCTGGGCCTGACAAACCACCCCGATGTCATCGAGGCTATACACAAAGCGGTGGACAAATACGGTTCAGGCTGTACCGGTTCCCGTTTTCTTAACGGTACACTCGACATACATGTCAAACTGGAAGAAGAACTGGCGGATTTTATGCACAGAGAGGCCGCCCTGGTTTTCTCGACCGGCTTCCAGACCAACCTGGGGACCATTCCTACCCTTGTCGGCAAAGATGATATGATATTCGGCGATAGAGCCAACCACGCCTCAATAGTCGATGGTTGCCGGCTATCATTCGGGGAGTTCAAGAAATATAAGCATAACGATATGGCCGATCTGGAACGGGTTCTTAAGAAAAGCGATGGCACGAAGGGAAAGCTGATCGTCACCGACGGTGTTTTCTCAATGGAGGGTGATATCGCGGAGTTGCCAAAGATCAGCCAGTTGGCCTGCAGATACAATGCGCGGCTCATGATCGACGATGCCCATAGTATCGGGGTGCTGGGCGATAATGGTAGGGGAACCGCAGAACATTTTCACCTTGAGGATAAGGTCGATATCGTGATGGGAACTTTCTCCAAGTCATTCGCTTCACTTGGAGGATTTATTGTAGGCGATGAAAATACCATTCATTATATAAAACACCACTCAAGGACTCTGATATTCTCCGCTTCACCGCCACCCGCGGCAGTAGCAGCGGTACGGGCGACTCTTAAAATATTGAGATCCGAGCCCCAGAGACGCACTCGCCTGTGGGAGATTACGAAGCGCATGCATAAGGAATTTACCGATATGGGCTTTGATATCGGCACCTCGCAGACGCCCATAGTCCCGATTTATATCGGCGAGGATATGAAGACTTTCGCCTTCTGGAAGGCCCTCACGGAGGCTGGTCTCTTCACCAATCCTATCATCTCACCCGCCGTCCCGCCCGGGAGGGCGCTTATAAGAACAAGCTATACCGCCACCCACACCGACGAACAGATGGATAAGGTTCTGGAAACTTTCCACCAAATCGGTAAGCAATTCGGGATCATATAATTGCCATCGATAACAGTCAGGGAAGTTCAAACCAAAGGCGATCTACTAAACTTCATTAAACTGCCCTTTAAGCTGTATAGAGATAATCAGCATTATGTCCCGCATCTGATATCCGACCGAAAGAAATTTCTAGATAAACAGGCCAATCCATTCTTTCAGCATGCCCGCGTGTCATATTTCCTGGCGTACAAAAACAATGAGCCTGTGGGTCGGATCGCCGGTATAGTCAATGATCTCCATAACGAATTTCATGATGAAAGGACCGGTTTTTTCGGGTTTTTCGATTGCATCGACGATATCGATGTGGCCGCCGGGCTTCTGCGTGCCGCCGAAGATATTGTAAAAGCCGAGGGAATGGATACCATTAGAGGTCCGGCGAATTTCTCCTCCAACGACGAGATGGGGCTTTTAGTAGAGGGTTTCGATTCCCTGCCGACGTTCATGATGATCTACAACCCGCCATATTATCTCGATCTATATGATAAACTCGGCCTGAAAAAGGTAGAGGATTTGCTTGCCTATTATATCGATGACAGAAGTGCACCGTCGGAAAGAATACAGAGAATCGTGGGGAAGCTACGCGCCCGGAACAGGATCATGATACGCAATATCAACATGAAAGATTTCAAAAACGAGCTTGAAATCATCAGGATCATCTATAATTCCGCCTGGAGCAAAAACTGGGGCTTCGTTCCCATGACCCCGGAGGAGTTCAGCCACACCGCCGGCGATTTCAAGAAAATCGTCGATCCCGATCTGGTTTTTCTGGCATTCATCGATAACGAGCCGGCGGGATTTTCACTTGCTATGCCGGATTACAACCCGGTGTTAAAGAAGATGAATGGACGGCTCTTCCCGTTCGGTCTTTTCAAGTTCCTTTATTACACAAAGGTTAATAGAATCATGACCGGCCTCCGCTTAATCACTATGGGGGTAGTGCATAAATATCAGAAGCTCGGCCTGGATATGATTTTCTTCGTCGATACCTACAATGAGGGCAGGCGCAAGGGTTACAGGTGGGCCGAACTGTCCTGGATTTTAGAGCGCAACACTCTCATGAATAAAGGCGCAGTTGACATGGGTGCCAGGCCGTATAAGCGATACCGGGTCTACGAAAAGCCGCTCCGGTAATTCCCGCGAATCCACTATATATTTTCTAAATAAGGATCACATTTTCTTTGAAATAGGTTATATTTATTATAAGCCATATTTATCGCGAAGCAGTGGCGGGTGACATTATGCATATGTTTCGAAATCTCATAGTTTTGTGGTTCATGATGCTGGCCTCAGTTTCTTACGCCGGCTGGACGCCGCCGGTGAGGATAAGCGATGAGGGTACGTCCTTTGGCCCGAGGATAGTCGCTAACGGGGATACCCTGCATGTGGTTTATTGGACGTCCCAGAATAGATCATTTTACCTAAGAACTGAAGAGGGGGGGGACAATTGGGCAGGGCCGTTCGACATAGCATTTGACGATGATTCTTCCAGCACTTTGTCACCGCTGGTTCTGGCGGCAGGTGATACCGTCGTAGTCGCATGGCGCCACAGCTTTGGGTTCGCCAATAGAGTTAACTGGGGGATTAGGATATCTACGGACGGTGGAGCGATGTGGGGTGAAATACTCTTTGTCCTTCCAACACATAACTATGAATTGAGAAAGTACTCTGCTTGTTCGTCGGCGGGAGTTCTCTATCTCATATATAGCCGCTGGAGCCAAGGCCTATTATTTGAATTCACAAAGAGCACGGATTGGGGCGAGACCTGGACGACGCCGACGGAGGTCTTCCGGACGCAGGAGACGGGGCGTTTTGATATGGTAGCCGTAGGTGACACGATTCATTTTGTCTGGGTAGGTAAATTTGATTACGATCACCGGTGGGAAGTCTACCATATTCGAAGCACAGATGCAGGAGTGAATTGGTCAGAGAATTCAGTGCTTTCTACGATTGATGATCGAGGATCTAACTGGCCCACGATATCGATAAACTCGTTGGGGAATATCGCCGTATGCTGGATGGATTATAAGCATTCTCCTTATCTCATAACAGGGGATATTTTCATCAGGTACAGCTACGATGGTGGTGAGAGCTGGACTGAGGAGGAGCAGCTTTCATCTCACCATCTTGTATTTCCCGTGCGGGTTTTATGGAGAGGCGATTCGATTCATGTGGTTTGGGAGGATTGGCGGAATGAGCAGCCCGACGTTTATTATAAGTACAGCAAAGATAACGGAGCAACGTGGGAGGATGAGCAGAGAGTAGAGGACGATGCGGGATCTTCGGAGGATCCCGATCTGGAGATTGTCGGGGACAATATTCATTTGGTCTGGGCCGATTTCGGTCAGACATCCGGATCTGGCATCTATTACAGCCGTTGGGAAGAAGAGGTATTGATTAAAGATGAAGTTGATAATTCGCTGCCGGATAAACCGAATCTCGTGGCATATCCTAATCCTTTTAATTCATCTACTATTTTAACCTATAATGGGTTGGAAGGAGGTGAGATAGAAATTTATAACATTGTCGGGCAAAAAATCCAAACGCTAAAAACTACCGAAAAGGAGGGAAAAATAACCCATACGGGTCAAGTGATATGGGACGCCCGGGATGCCCTGGGAAATAAAGTCTCATCCGGAATCTATTTCGCCAGAGCAAAGACTGGTAATAATTATGCTGCTATAAAATTACTGTATATGAAGTAAAAAATAATAATGTCATTCCCGCGCACGCGGGAAACCAGATTGGAATGATCTATACGCCGAGTTGCTATGATTCTGGATTCCCGATCGGTGTCGGGAATGACAAAATGCTGAGATTGATATTCCCCGGTTTATTTCGTTTCATGAGACCATATGGCCAGTAGAAATCTGTAGGACGAGAATTCAGAGAAAGCGGCAATAGCTCCCTGCCTCCGCAGGGATCACAGAGGCTACAGGTTAAATGCCTCCGGGATTTGACTTCCGGGCGTCAAGACTCGGAGAGTCTTGATCTACAGTTTACCTCTGGCAGCGCGGGCAGAAATGCGCCGAGCGGCTGCCGATAATCTCCCGTTTAATATGTCTGCTGCACCGAAAGCATGGTTGCCCTTCGCGACCATACACTCTGTGTCGCTGCTGGTAAAAGCCCGGCAAACCTGAGCCATCCACATAATCCCCGACCGACGAACCCCGGCCCTCGATCGCCGCTTTCAATATCTCAACTATTGACTGGTGAAGTCGTCCTGAGCGTTTTCGGCTGAGACCAGAGGAGACTCTTCGCGGATGTATCCCCGCCCAGAACAACGCCTCATCGGTGTAGATATTCCCCAGACCGGAGATGATGCTCTGGTCTAAGAGCAAAGATTTTATGATCCGTCTTTTCGATCGGATAATCCTGATAAATTCATTTTCCGATATCCGGAGAGGATCAGGTCCCAGTTGTGCAAGATAATCTACTCTATCCAGTTTCGATGATTCCACAAGATCAAGATAACCAAACCGCCTGACATCGTTGTAGCGGAGCTCTCCACTATCGAGCTTAATCACAAGATGCGTATGTTTAGCCATCGGAGCCCGGGAATCCTCGAATGTCAACCTGCCCGTCATTTTCAAATGAATTACCAGCGTGCGGTTATTGGAAAGATGTATGAGGATGTTTTTGCCCGTGCGCTCTATATTCTGAATCTTTTTACGTATCAGAGAACGAGGTGAAGGTTTGCCGTTGCGCCAGACCGATCCGTTCAAAATATCGACTCCCC
>CBDVBL010000112.1:0-6831 GCA_965372205.1 uncultured bacterium | reverse complement strand
TGGGAATACCGTGCATGGTTACCTGCCATCCAATCGGGACCTTTATTTCCACGCCGCCCATCATGGCGAAAACATCTATGACCATCGATTCTTCGGGAATATCGGCCTCCGTGAGATTCAACTTGGCTCCCCCCATGAAGGCGAATATCCTGCCGCCCTTAAGCGATCTGGAGGTATAGTTGTAATCTCCTCCGCCCAATATGGCCATGAGATTGATGTGTTCGGCATCAAGCAGAGCCCCTCTCCCGGCACCGACTCCGTGTCGGACGATCGCTATGCCAACCAAGATAAGAAGCACCGGCCAGAGCAGGTTGAATCCGAAATCGATTATATAGAAATTATCAAGCAGAAATAAAATTCCGATGACAACGAATACAGATCCGGTAAAAGCATTCCTGTACTCGGCCGGCTGGAATATGATGCCCAGACCGATCAGAATCAGGATGACCGGCCAGTAATCCCAGATGCCGATGTCGGTATCGAAACCGAGATTTGCGAGTAATGCCAGCACGCCGATCAGAATAATCGCGAGCCCGATGATCAGTTTGGGATTAAGAACGCGGCCATGTTCGTTTTTCATATCTTTTCCTCCTTGACCTACTATTTCTCACGCTTCAGAAGCCGGTCGACGCGGGCGGCGATCTTTTTTGCAATCTCGGATTTCTTTTCGGAAGCGTCTACAATCAGGAAACGTTTCTTTTCCTTTCCGGCGATCTTCAGAAATCCCGCCTGGACCTTTTTCCTGAACGCAAGAAACTCGCGCTCCAGGCGATCATCGAAAAGATCGGGGCCGAATCGCCTGATATTCTCTTTGGTGTTGTTAATGGATTTATCGGCCACAAGCAGTATGGTCAGATCGGGATTCAGGCTATCCGTGGCGGCCTTATTGACGGTGTCGATAAAGCCGATATCAAGGCCGCGACCGTGACCCTGGTAGGCGGTGGATGAATCGTAATATCTATCGGTAACGACGACCTCTCCCCTCTCGATGGCCGGTTTGATGACCTCGGCCACCAGCTGGGCGCGGCTGGCTGAATAGAGCAGAAATTCGGTCAAGGGCGAGATCTTGCCGACCAGGGATCTATCGGCGAGGATCTCACGTATTCTCTCGGATGTCTCTGTGGAGCCCGGCTCACGAACCAGTATCGGATCGACTCCGCTTTTCTTCAGATGCTTGAGTAATAGCTCGACTTGAGTCGATTTGCCGACTTTGTCAAGCCCCTCGAAGCTTATCAAAAAGCCCTTTTTCATGCCGCCGGTTCCTTTTGGATTTTCAGCCTGGACATCACTATTATCACAGACAATATAATAATCGAGCCGCCGATGATGGTGGATAATATCGGGAATTCTTTGAATATAATCATGGCCCATATGGTCGCCAGAACCGGCTCGCCGAGGATCGACATACCGACCGGGAATGCCGGCAGGTGGCGCAGAGCGTAATTATAAAGATTGTGGCCCAGAATTGTCGGTCCCAATGCCAGAAGGAAAAATATCAGGTAATCGTTCCCGGTCGCCGGGGCATGCCAGGTGCCGCCTGCAATACCGAGAATCAGGATTGTGACCGAGGCAATGCCATAGACCGTAAAGACGTATGGGATCAAATCGACCCGCGGCCGGACGAACCGTCCGATAAACAGATATAATCCCGCCGCCAGCGCTCCTCCCACGGCGAGTAAATCGCCCTTGAGATGGATGCTGTCTATCGCCAGGTCTCCCCTGGCTATGAGATAACTTCCGATCAAAGCGAAGATGATGGCCGCCAGGCCAATTTTGCCGATGCCCTCCTTCAGAAAGAGATAGCCAAGTACGGCCACGAAAACCGGCTGGGTAGTCACCAGCACCACCGACGATGATATAGAGGTGAACGTGAGCGAGGCGATCCAGAGGTAAAAATGGAAGCCGAGAAAAATGCCGGATAAAGCCGATATCCAGAAATCCGACCTCTTATGGAACCACTTCTTTCTATAAAAGGGTAATGCGAAACTGATCATGACAGTCGAAAAGAACATCCTAAAAAATGCGATGGTGGTAGGAGCGGATTCGGAAATTCGAATCAATATGGCGGCCCAGCTGACGAAAAATACAGCTACGATAAGTATCAGAGCGCCCGGGCGCTGTTTTATTCCGGAAAATCGATTTGGCAATTCTTATTCTATCTTGCGCTTTCCTGCCTGTCAATCGGTGCACAGAGTTCATCGATCCTGGAAAGCTGGTCTCCGCCGCCGACCATAATCAGCGTATCGCCACCGCCTATTACCCGTTCCGCGGGCGGATTATAGACCATTTTGCCATCAGGTTTTCTGATACCGATAACGTTCAAGCCGTATTTAGCCCGCACGTTAAGCTCCTTGAAAGATTTACCGATGAGCGATGACCTATCGGATACCACCACTTCTTCGATTCGAAGGCCCTCTTCATCTTCAAGATGGGCAATGGTCATGAAATCTACGACGTTCGGCCTGAGCGCCCCCATGGCCATGCGGATTCCGGCGGAGACATGTGGTGAAATGACTTTATCCGCGCCGGCCCTTTTAAGTTTCTGCACGGCGGAGAGTGAATCGGCCCTGACCACGATGAACAGATTTGGATTTTGCTGCCGCGCAGAGAGGGTGATGTAAACCGCGTCGGCTTCCTCGGCAACGGAGTTAATCAGCCCCTTGGCGCGATCGATACCGGCGGCAATCAGCGATTGATCATGAGTGCAATCGCCCTGGTAATAAGCATAACCCTTCTGGATAATATCCTCAACCAATTCCGGATTTCGCTCTATGATCACGAACGGTGTTTTGTGACGTTGGAATTCCTCGCAGACGATCCGTCCGACGCGGCCGTATCCGCAGACGACATAATGCCCCTTCATGGAGGCTATCTTTTTATCCATTCTATGTCTCCCGAAAAGCTTTATTACCTGTCCCTCGACGATCATCTGACCGGCCATCCGCGCCACCAGAAAGATTCCGGTCCAGCCTACCGCGATGAGTATCATATTGAAGACCCGTCCCGCGGTGGATAGCTGTTTGATCTCGCCGTAACCGATGGTGGTCACCGTAATGACGGTCATATACAGTGAATCGAAAAATGAGTAACCTGGCTCAACCGCCTGATAGCCAATGGTGCCAAAAAAAAGGATGGCGACGATCATCAAAAGCATCTGTATTACTTTTTTCTTATTCATTTCTGATGCAAAGGTTGGAGGAACGATATGCGGATATCATCGGGGTCCTTGATCGTGAAAAGGCGAAAACCCCAGGGGACATCCTGCGGCTCGCGGACGACCTCCACCCCGCTGTCGGCCAGCCGCTTGTAGAGAATATCGATATCGTTCACCTCAAAATTGATGTCGACCTTGGCCCGCTCCATCGAATAATTGCAGTCATCGAAACCGTCTCCGGAGGGATACCAGATAATTTCCACGATGACATCGCCCGCCGTAAATATCGCTCCCCAGCTATCCTTTCTCTGCCAGGAAGAAGAAAGTCTTAAACCGAGAATGTCTTTATAGAATTCGAAACTCTTTCGATAATCCCGTGCTTTAATTACGACTCTTGAAAACTTCATAAACTCCTCGATAGTTGAGCGGCGTACAGGAAACGACTTCCCATCTTCTCCGATTTGCTCAAGACCAGTTCCTGCGATTCAGCGAGACTCCGGCAAATATTGTAGAGGACATCCGGAGTATCCGTGACGATGCCGTCGACGCCGGCTTTCAGCAGCCTCATCATCTCGTCCGGCTTGTTTACGGTCCAGACAAATACCATCGCGCCCATAGCGAATAATTTTTTCAAAATACGTTCACTGAAAAGGCTCCTGTGCAGATGCACCGAATCGACCTCCACCCTCGAGATCAGCCTGCTGATAGCGGGACGAGCAAGAATATTCAAATAAGGGACCCTGCTGTATCCCAGAACCAGCCCGGTCTTTATCGATGGATCGAGCTTCTTGATACGCTCTATGACTTCCGGAACGAAGGATGATATGATCGGTTCGAAGCCAGGAGGATATTTTTTAAGCAGCTGGATTATCTTATCCTCAAAACCACGGACTTTGATTTCGATATCGAGCGGTACGCGAGAGCCAAATTTTCGAATGATCTCCTCGAATGTCGATAGCCTGTAACCGGCGGCTGCCGCGATATCATAAAGCTCGGGATAAGATATCCGTGATATGGGCACCCGTTTGCCCGTGCCGGTCGTGACGATACGGTCATGGAAAAGGACAATTACATCATCCGACGTTTGTCTCAGATCGAATTCCACCATATCCGCATTTCGGGAGACGGCTTCCTCGATTGAGGCGGCGGTGTTCTCAGGAGCGTAAGCACAGGCCCCTCGATGGCCTATATTGAGGAACCCGATCGGTTCCGGGCGTTTGTTTTCAGTTAGAACGTCCATAAGCGGCGGAGCTATTTTATATTAGAAAAGAACATATGGCAAGGGAATGTTTTGTGGCTTCCCGGGTGTGGCATGCTTTTCCGAAGGATAAGTCCTACAGATCCGTAGGGCATGCTGTTTCCACATATTAAAAATCATGCTCACCCGTACGGGAGAGCATGCCACCCAACGCGTAATCTCGGGCCGTATTACACCTCGCAACATATGGTGCGAACTGAAACGGATCACTTTCAATAATAAAGAATAGGCTCCATATTATCGATAGATATTTTGTAAATATTTATCCATAAGGGGGAAAGATGAAGCGGATTATTTCAATACTATCGATGATTTTTCTAATTGTATTTGTATTCAGTTGTGGGAATAACCCAAATGAACCTACAGACAAGATCCCATCATCGCCAACCTCATTAGTGGTAAATATTACCACTGGCTCGAGCCTGATTTTGAACTGGACTGATAATTCAGATAATGAAGAGGGTTTTGATGTGGAAAGAAGAATAGAAAACGGCGAATGGGAAGATATTGGTTCTGTGGGTTCCAATTTAATGGCATTTTCTGATAGCAACCTGACGACCGGGACAACGTATTATTATCGGGTAAACGCTTATAATGGCTTCGGCGATTCAGAATATTCCAATACCGCCATAGCAAATATGACTGCACCTTCGCCTCCCACGGGATTAATGGCCAACGCTGCATCCGCCAATTCAATCCTGTTAGGCTGGGCAGATAATTCTGATAATGAGTCCGGTTTCATAATATACCGGCGCGACGCGGGTCCCTGGATCGTGGCGCATATAACCACCGCCGATGACACATGTTACGCTGACAACTATCTTAACGAGAGAACAGAATATTCATATTATATTGTTGCAACCAACGGCCTTGGCAATTCAACGCCGTCTGATACGGCGACGGCCACTACCTTGGCATCAATACAGTTAGTGGGCTCCCTGGCCGATACTTTGGGTAATGTATTTGTCCAGGGGAATTATGCTTATTATCTTAGTCTCTGTAATTTTTCGCCTGATAAGTTAAAGATAATCAATGTCTCAATCCCTTCAACGCCATCATTAGTTGGTGAATATACAATACCAGACTGTGGTCAGGATATTTATGTAAATGGAAATTACGCCTATATTGCGGCAAGCGACTCAGGTCTTGTGATAATCGACATTACCAATCCCTCAAATCCGTCACTTGCCGGTAGCTACTTAACGGCAGGATCGGCAAATGATGTATTCGTCTCTAGCAACTACGCCTATATATCTGGAGGGGACAGTTTACTAATAATTGATATTTCCGATCCTTCAATTCCAATACAGGTAGGTAGTTACGGAAAGGATTATATAAGTGATATTTATGTATCCGGCAATTACGCATATGTCACAAGTAGCTTTTTGGATGATTATGAAATAATAGATGTTACAAATCCGTCAACTCCATCCAGTGTGGGTTACTATTCGGATGGCCATAGAGATATCTTCGTCTATGGAAATTATGCTTTTTTAGTTGGTTCCATTCCTGGCCTTGAAATTATTGACATCAGCGATCCGTCATCTCCAATTTTAACAGGTTTCTATGAATTGTATTTTGATTGCCATATTTTCGTAACAGGAGATTATGCATATTTGGGTGATATTGCTTTTGGCGTCAAGATAATTAATATTTCAAATCCGTATAATCCGACATTGGCAGCAGCTTTTCCCGGCTATAACACACATTCCGTTTTCGTATCTGGTGAATATATTTATGCCGTCAGGGCGTACAGGGGTTTGGATATTTTATATTTTGAACAGTAGACGGAATTGAGATTTGTTTTCGCGTAACATTACCTGATGGTTTTTTAATGTATATCGGTTGAGGTCACATACGGGCACACAATATGATTGGAAAATATCAAAGGAGGGTGAGATGAAACGTAGATCAGGATTAATTGAAGAATTTCACGAAGTATTCGAAGAGGTTAAAAATAGGCAAAAGGATTTAGCTGAGGAAGAAACGGCTAACGAAAAAGAGATTGAGACAATTGAAGATTTGGCAAAAGAAGGAGAAAATCTTGAAACAAGCTTAAAGGGTGGTGAAAGCACCAAAATAGTTGCGACTGATGAAAAAATTAAACGCTTTATTGATAGGGCGAAAGCATATTTTTGTAGGAGATAGAGATGGATACAATTATCGCAAACCAAAAGCTATTGTTACAAGGGTTGTTAGCGGCACAAGAGTTCAGGTTCAACGGTGACTTGCATAGCGTGCTTCCAAAAAAGGGAGGCGTGTACCGCATATTCGAAAAGGGGGCGGAATGGAATTCTTCAATTTATGTTGGCGAAAGCGCTAACCTGCAGAGTCGCCTTTATAATAATCATTTGATGGGAAATCGTAAAGCTTCTTCTCTGAAGAAGAAATTAATCGAAAAGGGTGATTTTGCCGATGA
>CBDVBL010000111.1:0-6864 GCA_965372205.1 uncultured bacterium | reverse complement strand
ATTTTTAACCAGGGTCATGCGCCGTTTTTGCCGGAGAATAACTCCGGCGCCATAATGGTCGGGGCGGGCGCCGCCCCCGCTGCATTCGGTGGTTCGGATACCGAACGTTCTCGTCTCTATTTTTCCAACTACGGTTCTCGCGTGGATCTCCAGGGATGGGGCGAACGAGTAATGACCACCGGCTATGGATACTACTACAACAGCGAAGGTATCAATTATTATTATACGGACGGTTTCAGCGGAACATCATCCGCGTCTCCGATCGTAGCATCGGCGGTAGCAATTTATGAAAGCGTCATGGAAGCTGAGACCGGTTCAATCGTCGATCCCGCCACCATGCGGACGGTATTGAAAAATACCGGCTCGCCTCAGCAAGCCGGGAATTACCCCATCAGCCAGAATATCGGCCCCATGCCGAATCTTCGGGCCGCGTTGGAAGAAACGCAAGAGATCCCTACACTCAACGAGTGGGGGATGCTGATTATGGCGTTATTACTGCTGGCGATTGGGTCGGTTGCGGTCGTGAGGAAGCGGAAAGCGACGACAAGCAGGGCTGCGTAGAGATTAAATCATAATAAGAAAATTAAGGGGCTGCTTGATTGTAGCCCCTTTTCATTTGCGGTAAGCATGGTTGACATACACTCTCGCCAACACCGAAAACCCTTGACATATTTATGGAATTACTTATCTATAATTGTAGATAGATATAGTCTGCATCTGTGATCGGCAGGCAAAACTGATGTCTTGTTAGGAGAATATTATGAGAAGGATTGTTATGTTCACGATGGCCTTAATTGCTATTGCCTATATGTCTGTTTCAGAGACGGCAGCTGATACTCCGGGAAGTAAATCGGCCGCGCGAACCGGCTTTGAACTAAAAAGCGCCGGCTCTAGAGGACCGGCCCTGCCGGGCGAATATGAAATCATATCTAAAGTAAAGATATTTCCGGATCAACCCGGTTTTTCCGACGTTGCATCAGAACTTGATCTCGATATCGAAGGCGGCACCCGGGAATACGTATATTGTTTCGCGACGCAAAGACAATTAGACGAACTGTCCCGATTCGGCATCGCTTACCAAATAGAATATCTCGATTACCGTGAAGAAACCGCCTGGGTTTATGCGTTAATCGATTTAGGAGAATATCATACTCCGGAGGAAGTGGCTTTTTTCCTCGACTCCGTTGCTACTGCGCGCCCGAATATAACCGTTCTTGATACCATCGGCTATTCTGTTGAAGGGCGTGTTATCCAGGCTCTAATCATATCCGATAATCCTGGAGTAGAGGAAGATGAACCTGAGGTTCGAATTACGGGCGCCCATCATGGAAATGAGCTGATATCAGCAGAGGTTTCTTTGTATCTCGTTGATCACCTGACCACAGGCTATGGTCAGGATCCATCGGTGACCTCGCTTGTTGATGAGACGGAAATCTGGGTTATACCGATGATCAATCCCGATGGCGTCCATTATAACATTCGCTACAATGCCAACGGTCAAGACCTGAACCGTGATTATCTGTGCCCCGAAGCTGATTTATGTCCGGCGGGGGCCAACCACGCAAACTCATTCTCCGAGCCTGAGACCCAGGCGATGCGCAATATTCATGAGCAAAACCGTTTTACAGTATCTTTGTCAATGCATTCCGGCGCTATAACTATCTGCTATGTTTGGGGCTATGATGATGCTATCCATCCCAGCGGGTATTATCATCCTGCCCAAGACGATGATTTGATGGTAGACATTTGTGAAACCTATGCTTCTCTGAACACAACACCGGGATTTTATGTTATCAACAGTTGCGATTGGTTTGGTGCTCATGGGGATGCTAACGATTATGCCTATGGCTGGCGTGGTGATATCAATTGTACTCTGGAGATATCATACGAGTTTGCTCCGCCTGAAGACCAGATCGAGCAGTACTGGCTTGATAACCGAGACGCAATTATTTATTACATTTCTCTGGCGAATACGGGAGTCAGAGGTTTAGTGAAGGATGCTATCTCTAATGAACCTCTGGATGCTGCAATCAAGGTATTGGGCCCGGGTAGAGAGATGTATACCGATCCGGCAATTGGTGATTACCACCGTCCACTTATGGCGGGCTCTTATGGTATGAGATATGAATGCCCGGGATATATTTCACAGAATATCCATGGAATTGAGGTATTCGAGGGCGAGGCGACCCGTCTTGATATTTTCCTGCAGACGACCGAGCAGGTTGAAATAACTCTGGCAGTGGTGGATAGTATAAGCCGGGTGAGTATTCCTGCTCAGGTTCACATTAAGGGAATCTCGTTTGAGACAACCTATTATGATGATGGCTCCGGTTCTGATCTTGTTTTACCGGCTGATGTCTATTATGCGGAAATCTACTCTGATGGCTATGCACCGTTGTTGGATTATCTGGATCTGCTGGAATCCGGTTCAATAGAGGTAGGGCTATTACAATTTTCTGACGTAATCTTTTTAGATGATTTCGAATCCGGTCTCGGTAATTGGATTTTTGGGGGCTCCGGTAACCAATGGGGCCTGTTCAGCCCCGGTTACGAATCAGATAACTGCCTGGCCGATTCTCCCGAAGGCAATTATTATCCTAATGCTAACACCTGGATGGAATCTATACTTCATCCTGATTTTACAAATTTTGAACGTGCAGGATTGTATTATCGAATTAAATATGAACTAGAGACCCATCGTGATATGGCTGTCCTGGAATACTCGACCGATGGTGGATCAAATTGGTTTAACTTGGGCGATACTTTAACAGGAAGCAGCGATGGTTTATGGAAGTATAGGTACGCAGATTTTGACTATTTTTGCCAGGAGGACGTATCTTCTCTCATATGGGGTTTTAGATTATGCAGTAATAGCTCAATCCAGCGCGACGGGATATATTTCGATGATATGTATATACTCGGCTTAGCAATCAGCGATTGCGTCTATATTCCGGGAGATTGCGATCACAACGGCGAACCTGCGTCACTTCCGGATGTTATTGCAATGATTGGTATGTATCGTGGCACTGTTGAACATCCATACGTGTGCAACTGTCCGAATCAAGGATCTGAATTTGCTCCCGGCGCCGATCCGAACGGCAACTGCATACCCGACGAGCTTCCTGACGTGGTTGCGGAGATCGGGATCTATAGAGGAACCGTTGAGCCTCTCGGCTGTCCGGATTGCCCGGGTCAGGGAAGAATGCTGCCCGGCGGTGAAGACTCTCCGTTGGTGATGCCAACTCTGAAGTCAAAGGCAAAGAACGATAACAGCCGGATGGCAGACTAAAATTCCGGTGATGATTTTTTAAAAGAAGGGAAAATGGGGCTGACCTGCAACAGCCCCTTTTATTGTCAACCTGTTCTGCAGATTAAATCCTTCACTACGAAGATAGCCCTCTATCGGAATTTCTGGACCGCGATTGGAGGATTGGGGGATGTGGGAAGAGACTTGACAGTCCATAAAAATATCAATATATTCTCCGAGGAGATGTTCGTTGCTATATTATTTTTAGATAGAGAGTCTAACGCGAAGCACTAAAACAAAAAGGAGCTAACATGAAGAAGCTGTTCAACCTATCCCTTCTGGCGCTTGTTTCAGTACTGCTGTTGAGCATGTCCGCCTACGGCCAGCAGGATAGGGGGACTATCAGTGGTGTAGTGACGGCTCAGGATTCAGGTGAACCAATTTCCGGGGCAATGGTCAGAGCTCATTATGTAGATGGTCATCATTGGCCGGCAGGTATGGCCTGGACAAACTCTTCAGGGGAATATGAGCTATCGGTTCCCTATGGAGATTACCATATCAGGGCTGGGAAATGGCGCTTTTTCCCCGAATGGTGGGAAGAGGTTCCTAATCGGGAAGAGGCCACCGCGGTTACCGTCGATGAAGAGAATAATCCCGACGGTATTAGTTTCACTCTCGAGCCGATAATCTTTGGTGGTATTGCCGGTACGATCACGGATGCCACAACAGAGGAGCCGATTACCTGGGCCCGGGTTGTAGCTACCGGTACGGAAGAGCCGTACTTCCATCGCTGGGCCATAACGGACGGCAATGGCGAATATGAAATGGAATTGCCGTCGGGAACATACAATGTCGAGGCGCACGCTTTCGGGTATATATCGGGTTCTATAGACGAGCCGGTTGTGGTTGAGGATGAGGTCGTGGCAGGCGTCGATATCGCCTTGATGCCGATAATTTACGGAAGCATATCAGGAACGGTTTATGACAATGAAACTGGTGAGCCTATCGAACATGCCAGGATAAAAGCCCGCTTGATAGACGGCTGGTATAGAAGATCTGCCCGGTCGGATTCAGAAGGCAACTATGTTCTCGAGAATCTCAGGCCCGGAGATTACAACCTTATCACTCATGCATGGGGCTATTTCCCCGAGGTCTATCCGGATACCATTTCTGTCGAGGGCGATGAGAATGTTCCCGGCATAGATTTCTATCTTGAATCATCCTCGGGACCGTTTGATGGCTTCATCTCCGGTATCGTCACCGATGAGGAGACATCCGAGCCGATTGCGGACGCTTTTCTGGCAGCGGTTGGATCCGGTTCATGGCACCATTTCCCTGTGAGATTTACGCACTCCGGTGATGATGGTTCTTACATATTCGAAAATCTGCCGCCAACGGAGTACAGAGTCTTCTGTATGGCCTCAGGCTACCAACGGGAATTTTACGATGACAAGCATAGCTGGTGGGAAGCTGATATCGTGATACCTGATGCCGAGGATATTAACTTTGCCCTGGCGGGCTCCGATCCCGGACCGAGGTTCATGGGCGGCCGGATTTGTGAAAATGGCATACCGGTACCCGGGGCTATAGTAACTGCCACGCAGGACGGTGAAGTGAAATATGTTACGGTTACCCATCCTGACGGAAGCTATGGTCTCGAAGGAATTGACGCCGGTATCTATAACATTGATGTCATAAGCCCATCTCTGAATGAAGGCTCATTAGAGGGTGTAGTTGTCCTGTTCTCCGATGTCTATGACGCGGATGTTATTCTGAGCCCGACGTCATCGGATGATGACTTGAATCTCCCGGTGTCAATGACTCTTCGGCAGAATTACCCCAATCCGTTCAATGCCTCGACCGAGATCAGGTTTTTACTTTCTGAGCAGTCATACATACGCCTCGAGGTATTCAACATCCTTGGTCAAAAAACGGCGACTTTGCTTGAGGGAAGATTCAATTCCGGAGAACACAGCATCGTCTGGGATGCAGGCGATTTCCCTTCCGGCGTCTATTTTGCAAGATTGGAGACAGCCGATCATTCCGAGAGCATTAGAATGGTGCTGTTGAAATAGGGGATTGCTAAATGTGATAACCGAAGGGGAGTCATGCCGACTCCCCTTTTTAATTGCGAGTTTTTCGGATAAATCAGATTGTATCCCCCGGACTCAGCCGCCTTAGGGAGCTGCTTCGACAAATTGGCAACGAGAAGGGTATTCAAATGGCATAGCCGCCCGGGACGTCGAGGATGCCTCGATACCTTCATGGAACTTATTATTCATAGAAATTGTTTATTTCTTAAGTATGGGGATGCAGGCAACGTTTGGGTAAATCCTTACGGGGAGGATATCGTGAAAATCACTTCGCTTTTATTACTGGCAATGGTATGCGTGCCTATCGCCCATTTGAACTTAGCCCAAGCTCAAGAGAGAACAGTGGGGTTGTTCATTAATGAGGATGATGCCTTTATCGGATATACTCTATTTGCTCCCTCACAGTATAATGTTATCTATCTGATTGATAATAACGGTTTACTTGTTCATTCGTGGGAAGGTGGAAGGGAGTCGAGAGCGGGCGTTTACTTGCTGGAAAACGGTAATTTACTTCGGAAGAGTCTGGGAGGTATTGTTCAGATATTAGCCTGGGACGGATCTATCATCTGGGAATTCGATTATTCGAGCAACCAACATCGTCTGCATCATGACATAGAACCCCTTCCGAACGGCAACGTATTGATGATTGCCCGGGAATATAAAACCAGGGAGGAGGCGATTGAGGCGGGACGTAATCCCGATTTAATGACAGAGGATACGTTGGACCCGGATTATATTATTGAAGTAGAGCCTGATGGCCAATATGGTGGGAATATCGTTTGGGAATGGCACATCTGGGATCATTTGATTCAGGATTTCGATTCGACTAAGGCGAATTATGGAGTTGTTGCGGAGCATCCAGAACTTATGGATATTAATTTTGCTTATAATTACGGATCCGATTGGAATCATACCAATTCAGTCCAAAATAACGCGGGATTGGATCAGATAGTGTTGAGTCTTCATCAACAAAACGAGCTCATTGTCATCGATCATAGCACGACTACCGAGGAAGCGTCCGGTCATAGCAGTGGCAGATATGGCAAAGGAGGCGATTTTCTTTACAGGTGGGGCAATCCACGATCGTACAGAGCTGGTACCGAAGAGGATAGGAGATTTTTTAAACAGCATGATGCCAGGTGGATAGAACCGGGTTTTCCCGGGGAAGGTAATATGATGGTTTTCAATAACGGCCGGTTTCGCCCGGAGGGGGAATACTCTACCGTTGAGGAGATTGAGCCGCCTGTTGACAGTGAAGGAAACTATATTTTAGATCCCGGCCCCGCCTATGGACCCGAGGAGCCGGTATGGGTATATATAGCTGAAGATCCGTTCGATTTCTTCTCCATGAATGTTTCCGGCGCTCACCGTCTCCCTAACGGCAACACGCTGATATGCAGCGGGCTTGACGGCGAGTTTTTCGAGGTAACCCCAGACGGGGAGATTGTCTGGCTATATATTAATCCTGTGAACGACGATGGCCCGATGAACCAGGGTGATCCGCCGGATAATAATAACGTTTTC
>CBDVBL010000110.1:0-6875 GCA_965372205.1 uncultured bacterium | reverse complement strand
GCTGTCATTGTCAATCCCGGTGGATCCGTCACTGCCACTTCGCTGGACAAGATTTTCAGACGTCGCTACAATTTGGTCGGGTATATCGGGCCTGAAATGGAATACGACCTGAAAAGGCTTGGAGATCTTTCCGAAATGGAGAACGTTCTTAGAATGACGAAGGCTGCCCGTGTTATCCTTGATATCGGGAAATCAGATTATCGTAACCTGAGATCCATATTCGAAAGTCCGTTTTATATGGAGACGATCTTCCTTGTGCATGCAGGGGATCAAGATAATCTCAAAGGGTTGAAAAGGTGCAGTTCAAAGTATGACGATATAGATATCATATCGATAAAACATCGAAGGCTTTTCCCTTTGATTATAAGACGATTAATCGATCTGGGTCTTTCTGTTGCGGCGCTTGTCTTAAGCAGCCCATATTGGGGAATAAAGATCTTGATTGCCTGGCGTAAAAAGAATAGAATTTTCGACAATGTGGATGTCATTTCGAGAGACGAAAGGACGGTTAGAATACAAACTTGTTACGGAGATGCTCGGTCAAATAGAATCAGAAACTGTCTGGCGCTGCTGTCTGTTCTCAAAGGGGATCTGAGCTTCTATGGGCCGACTATAACGATTGCTGATGAATACGCGTCTTACAGAGATTCCATCCCCGGCTACTGGAGAAAATTCTTATTGAAGCCGGGTCTTTTCGGACCGGGATACACCGGGAGCACGCCCGAAGAAAGATTCGAGTTGGATTTGGCTTATATGGAAAAGACATCCCTGCGCAATGATTTGATGATGATTGCGAGGCAAATATTCAGGATACGCATATCAAAGGAGATCAGAACGAAGAATGCTTGACCCGAAATTTATACGAGCCAATCCTGAGCTCCTCAAGAAGGCCGTAAAGGACAAAGGAGAAAAAGCCGATATAGATGAGTTTCTGGCTCTGGATGAAAAAAGACGCCACATCATAGGCGAGGTGGAAAAGTTAAAAGCCGAGCGCAACGCCGCCTCCGCGAAGGTGGCCAGAATTAAGGGAGAAAAAGGCGATGCTTCTGAGATCATCTCGCAAATGAAGACCGTGGGAAAACAGATCGACGACCTTGATAATCGTTTGAAGGATTATGAGGAACGGATTTCTGATATCCTGCTATCGATCCCGAATATTCCCCACCAATCTGTGCCGGTTGGTCAGAGCGACGAGGATAATGTAGAAATCCGGCGCTGCGGAGAGATAAGATCATTTGATTTTGCGCCCCGACCTCATTGGGAAATAGGGGAGATGATAGGCGGCCTGGATATACCCCACGGCGCCAAAGTCAGCGGTTCCGGGTTCTATTTTCTTACAGGACCGGGGGCAAAACTCGAACGGGCATTGATTAACCTGATGCTCGATCTGCATAGCGGAGAACATGGCTATACCGAGGTTATGGTGCCATATCTGGTAAGCGAGGATTCTATGCGTGGCACCGGACAATTGCCGAAGCTTAAAGAAGATATGTACCGGATCGAACAGGATAACCTCTATCTTATTCCGACCTCCGAAGTGTCACTTACCAATATTCACGCCGGTGAAATTCTACCACCCGGTTCGCTGCCCAAAAAGTTATGCGCTTTTTCTCCATGCTTCAGACGGGAAGCCGGCTCTTACGGCAAGGAAACCCGCGGCATTGTCAGGGTGCATCAGTTCCATAAGGTTGAGATGGTCAAGATCGTGGAGCCGGAAACCTCTTACGATGAACTTGACTCTCTTCTTGCAGACGCTGAGAAGGTGCTGCAACTCCTGCAATTACCTTATAGGGTGAGAATCCTCTGCACCGGGGATTTATCATTCGCCGCATCAAAATGCTACGATATCGAACTCTACGCCCCCGGCATGGACGCCTGGCTGGAGGTATCTTCCTGCTCCAACTTTGAAAGTTTTCAAGCTCGCCGTATGAATTTAAGATATAGACCGGAAAAAAGCGGCAAAAGCGAGTTCCCGCACACCCTTAACGGCTCAGGCCTGGCACTGCCAAGAACACTTGCCGGTATCCTGGAGAATTACCAGACAAAAAGCGGTGAGGTAACGGTTCCGGAAGCTCTTTTTCCTTATATGGGGGGTCTGGAAATCCTGAAGGGTTAATCTATGAGCCTTTTCAAACGAAAATATCCTGAATCCGTGTATGTTGGATATTCACGCTTCTTCAAGGGATTCTTAATATTCGGGATGATTGCAGTCATAAGCTTGTTTATTTATTTCAACCAGTCGATTGTCAACGGGCTCCGCGAGGACTCGGCGCGGGTTAGCAGCGCTTACGCCAGACTTATTCAATACGGCGCCAGCGAGGCCACTGATCCCGCAGTCATTGATTTCATTTTCGAAAATATCATCACCAAAGTGAATTTTCCTATCGTAGTCACTGATAGAAACGGAATTCCTGCGGCCTGGACTGTGGATATAAGCCTCTCCGACACATCCCAGCAGGCCAGGAATAGACTGTTCCGGTATATCAACGAATTCGATAGTCAAAATACCCCCATTAAAATTACTTCGGGAGATGACGTTATTAGTATTCTTCATTATGGAGACTCTCGCCTGATCAGTCAGCTCCAGTTGATTCCGGTGATAGAGATTTCCGTAGTAGGTGTATTCATCCTGGTGGCGTTTGTCGGCATCCGCCATATTCAGCATTCGGAACAAAGATCCATCTGGGTCGGTATGGCAAAAGAAACGGCGCATCAATTGGGTACGCCGCTATCGTCTTTGATAGGCTGGGTCGAGCTAATGAAGATGAAACATGCCGAGGGGAAAATAAGAATGTTGGAAAACAACACAAAAAACGGCTTTGATGAAATGACTTCGAGAATGCTCGGGGATCTTAAGAGACTGGATAAAATAGCGACCCGCTTTGGACAGATTGGTTCGATGCCGGAGCTGGAGGAGCGCGATATTAATGACGTTATCAAAGAAACAATCGCCTATTTCAGGCTCCGTATGCCGTCAGGAGGCGTAACCATAAGAGAAAAATGTGGGGAAATTCCGCCGGTTAAAATCAATACGGAATTGATAAGCTGGGTTATTGAAAATTTGATTAAGAATTCTCTGGAGGCAACCGGCCCGAAGACGGGATTTATCACGATTTTCACAGAATATGATTCCACGCAGAAGAAGGTCCGCGTAACGGTCGAGGATAACGGCCGCGGCATACCTCCTTCCGGGCAAAAGAAGGTTTTCGCACCAGGTTTCACAACTAAGAAAAGAGGGTGGGGATTGGGATTAACTCTTGCCAAAAGAATTGTCGAGGAATATCACGGAGGTAAAATAAGTTTGAAGTTCTCCGATCCCGGGATAAGAACGGCCTTCAGCATCGAGTTGCCGGTCTGATTATGCAGAAGGAAGAACATAAAACAATTCTGTGGGTCGACGATGAAATAGACCTGCTTAAGGCTCATGTCATTTACCTCAGCGAGAGAGGTTACAGGATGGTTGAGGTATCTAACGGCGATGATGCCGTCGAGGAGGTGAAAAAAGGAGGGATAGATCTTGTTCTTCTGGATGAAATGATGCCGGGCCGGGACGGTCTGTCGACCCTGATGGAGATTAAAGATATCAATCCCAACCTGCCGGTTATCATGGTCACCAAATCCGAGGAAGAACATTTGATGGACCAGGCCATCGGTAAGAAAATAGACGATTATCTTACCAAACCCGTCAATCTGACCCAGATTCTCTCGGCCGTTAAAAGAATACTCGAGCGTCAGAAAATCACCGAAAGCGCTCTCACTCGCGAATTCGTAACCGAATTCTCCAGGATCAGCGCACAATTAACAGGGCCGATGAACTGGAATGATTGGCTGGAAATTCACACAAAACTCTCTGAGATCGATCTTGAGTTGGAGAAATTGCGTGATGTAGGTCTCAAGCAATCTCTTCAGGATTTGAAGAAGCATAGCGCTTCGGAATTCGGAAACTTCGTTGTGAAGAATTATCGAGGCTGGCTTCGTGATGGCCAGGGACCGCCTTTATCGGTCGATATCGTCAAGGATCATGTGTTTCCTCTTCTCAAGGATGGGATACAGACATTTTTCATAGTAATAGACTGCATGCGCCTGGATCAGTGGCTAATGATCGAACCGATCCTGGCAACCTATTTTGAAATCAAAAGGGATTATTATTTTTCAATTCTCCCGACCGCGACCCCATTTTCGAGAAATGCCATCTTCGCCGGCGAATTTCCCGATAAAGTGGCGGAGTTGAATAGAGATCTCTGGGAAAAAGCGTCAAGCGAGGCCAGCCGTAACCGCCATGAAAGACAGCTTCTGGATCGGAACCTGACAAAACTCGGCTTGGGGCTTAAAAGCGAGCCCAAATATGTCAAAGTGCTCGATTATTCGGAAGGACAGAACCTGGCCAGAAAAATAAGAACCTATTCAACGGTGCCTCTTCTTTCAGTCGTTTATAATTTTGTGGATATCATGATCCACGGACGTAGCGAATCGGAGATCTTGCAGGAGATCGCTCCCACCGAGGCCGCATTCCGATCTTTAGTAAAATCGTGGTTTGAGCATTCACACCTTTTAGAAATGCTCAAGAAGCTCGCCGCAATTGATTGTGCCATCGTAATAACCACCGACCATGGCTCGGTTATCGGCACCAGAGGCACTATGGCTTACGGCAAAAGAGATACATCCACCAATCTCAGGTATAAGTATGGAGACAATCTCAATTGCGATCCCAAGCGGGCCTGGCTAATCAAAGATCCACGGGAGCTTCGGCTGCCGACTTGGGGGCTGGCTACAACCTATATCATCGCTCTGGAGGATTATTATTTCGTCTATCCAACAAACTATTCGGAGTATAAGCGTCACTACCGGGACAGTTTTCAGCATGGCGGCATCTCGCCCGATGAAATGATCCTGCCGGTGGCAACCCTTCGGCCGAGATAATCAGCAGATCTCTCTCGGGGCAAGAATGAATTCTTCTTCCTGCTAAAGATCTGATGATATTAGGAATATGAAAAAAATGCTTTTAAAGACCACCGGTGATGCTTCCGAGACGGAAATGATCGCCCGAGATCTGGCCAGGATTCTGGGATCGGGCGATATAGTCGCTCTTTACGGACCGATAGGATCCGGCAAGACGTGTTTCGTTCGCGGACTCGCCCGTGGCCTGGGATGCAGTCAAAAAGTCAAGAGCCCTTCATTCAGTCTGATCAATGAATATTCCGGCAATCTTCCCCTTTACCATATCGATTTCTATCGCCTCGAAAAGGAAGCGGAAATAATCGATCTCGGCTGGACCGATTACCTCGATTCGGATGGAGTTGTGGCCATCGAGTGGGCCGAACGGGTTAGAAATATATTGCCGCCGAATAGATTTGATGTTTATTTGACTTTTCTGGGCCCGGGGGAAAGGCGTGTGGAGATATTAGCAGATGATGATATTGGGAATAGATAGCTCCGACGAGTTCATTTCGGTGGGAATCGCCGGACCGGAAGGAGTGATTGTCTCGAAATCCTCCGGGGTTGAGGCGAGAAATAAAAACATACTGCACGGATTTATGGTGGATATGTTAACTGAAACAGGACTGTCCTTTTCCGACCTTGACGGGGTGGCTATAGCTATCGGGCCCGGATCTTTTACGGGGTTGAGGGTAGGGCTGGCTGCGGCCAAGGGATTATGCTGGTCGATGAATATTCCCCTGACAGGAGTCTCTTCCATCAGCGCCGTTGCGGGATGTTCAATATCCGGGAGTGAAAAGCTGCTGGCTATAAAGGATGCCAGGAAGGCAGAATTTTATTATGGCGGATTCGCCGTATCTAAAGCGGGAATGAAGCAAACGATCCCGGATTCTATTGGATCATCCGAAGATATTTCCGTTTTGACGGGCAAAGGATATAAGATTGTGGGCCCCGGTATCGCTGCGTTGAAGAAGAATCTTCACTTTCAGTTCACTGTCGATGATGATTTCGATCGCGCTTGCCCGGGCGGAGAAATAGCACGCCAGGGACGAGCATCCTTAATTTCCGGAGAAGAACTGAATGTTTTGGAGGCGGAACCGAATTATTTGAGAATACCCGCATTTGTCAGGAAAAGAGCATAAGACATGTCATCCATAACGATCAGAAGAATGGCCGAAGAGGACCTCGAAAAGGTTTCTGCTATTGAACGGGAAATCTTCTCGGATCCATGGAGCTTCAATGCTTTCAAGACGGATCTCAATAACGATATGGCCTTTCCGCTGGTCGTGGAATTCGAGGATTCCGTTATCGGTTATACAAACCTGTATATGGTTACGGGTAAAATACAGATAGGTAATTTCGCGGTTGCGCCTGGTTATCGCCACAGGGGTGTGGCAAAAAAGATGATGTCTGAAATCTTAAAGATCGCCGGCAATCACAACTGCAACTCTATATTCCTGGAGGTAAGGGAATCCAACAAACCTGCCCGGATCCTGTATGAATCTTTCGGATTCAAACAATCGGGCCGCCGAAATAATTATTATGTTAAACCCCGGGAAACGGCGATGCTGATGGTGAAGGAGCTGTAATGGTTGATTGGTTTCGCAGAACGAGAAAGGGCATAATCGGCGATCAGAAAAAGAATATACCTGATGGTATCTGGATTAAGTGTCCCTCGTGCAGCGATATCCTCACTGACATGTCCCTCGAAAAGAACTTCCGGGTGTGCCTTAAATGCGAGTATCATTTTAGAATACCGCCAACATCATATATCAGATTACTTCTCGATGATGACTCCTTTGAGGAGTTTGATGACGGGCTTGTGTCCGACGATCCTCTTGGCTTCAAGGATTCCAAAAAATATTCTGAAAGAATCGCTGCCGCCAGGAAAAAAACGGGCAGAAACGACGCTATCATTGTGGGCATTGGAAAAACCGATG
>CBDVBL010000109.1:0-6897 GCA_965372205.1 uncultured bacterium | reverse complement strand
AGCCTGTAGTCCATTATAAATTGACAGAATCAACCGGTTAATCGTAGGTTTGACTTACAAGGCGCCTGGGGCAGGTGCTTTTTTCAAATATGACGGTTGCCCTGATCCAGAACTGGAAAAATCAGAAGGGAAAATCTGTTGAACTCGACTGACTTTCATTGAATATAATACCATGATGAGACTATTTAAGGATCGATATTTCTTAGGCTTAGCGATATCAGCGACTCTGATCAGTCTTATATTATACTGGATAACTAAGGCCCCGACCCTCTCTTTCTGGGATTGCGGTGAGTTTATAGCAGCATCCTATATTATGGGGGTGCCCCATCCGCCCGGATATCCCATGTACATGATCCTGGGGCGTTTTATCTCCATGCTCCCCATTTCCCCGGATATAGCGGTTCGAGTGAATCTGCTCTCGGTATTTGGCGCCACAGCGTCAGTATTTGTAGCCTATTGGCTCATCCTGAGGGTCGCCGTGGGATGGGGGGAGGATGTTCCGGGAGGTTTGAGGAAGATCGGGGCCGGGATCGGAGCCTTTGCCGGATCCATCATAATGGGATTCTCATACACTTTCTGGTCCAACGCCGTGGAAGCCGAGGTTTATACACTATCGATGTTTCTGATGCTTCTGGCAAATTACCTGGCCTTCCGATGGGCGCATGATACCGGACGTCGAGGACGAGATCGCTCGATCCTGCTGATTTCCTATCTCATGTGGTTATCAATGGGCATACATATGACCACCTTTATCCTGATGCTGCCGATGGTTGTATACATGGCTTATAAGGATTATGTCGAAACTAAATTCCGGCGCTGGCCCGTCTGGGCCGTTATGGCTATGTTTATCCTGTATGCAGTGCCCCTCCAGATTGAAATCTCCCGTCTTCTGGGAATTGATCTGGCAAGATATGAACTTGAATCATTCATAGTGATATTTGTAATAACGTTAGTTGCCGTATCGCTGGTGGCTCTGCTCAAAAATGTACGAAAATCCAGAACCGCAAACGTCTGGACCCTGGCCGCAGCAACCATGATCTTTGCCGCCATAGGATATTCCACCGTTGCTTATATTCCTATCAGGGCATCCCAGAATCCGGGAATCAACGAAAATAACCCGTCTAATTGGGGCCGCTTTAAAGGTTTTCTGGAGCGCAAACAATATGGCCAGGAATCGATGATCCGACGAATGTTTCAGCGACGGGGAAGCTGGACTAACCAGTTGGTGTCCGATCCGAGATTCGGATTATGGTCGAATTTCTCTTATCAGTATGCCTCACCTGACGCAAGAATTACCGTTTTTGATACGGATCAACGAAATGATGGAGGGGTCGGGACTGAATTCAGCATAGCGTTGCCCATGCTCTTCGTGATTATCGGTTTATACGGAATATATGAATTCTCACGGCGCGCGCCGCCCGAGGGAATCTTCCTTTTTGCAATACTGATATTATGTACTATCGGCCTGGCTATTTATATGAATTTTTCCGATGGTTCCTATAATACAACCATCGCCCCTACGGCCGAGGTGCGCAACCGGGACTATTTTTTCACCCCCGGATTTATGTATTTCGCAGTAATGATAGGGATTGGTATCGCGTATTTTCTCCGGTGGCTTGGCGGCAAGACCGGGGCGCCGGGGACGCCGGGATATCTTATGCGGGCGATTTTCGCTCTGGCCGTGATTGCTGCTGTTGGCCTGTCGGTTCAAACGGTCAGCGCCAACTTCGAACATAACGATAGACGAGGCAATTTTTTACCTTGGGACTACGCCCACAATTTACTGAAATCATGCGATCAGGACGCTGTCCTTTTCACCAACGGCGATAACTATACTTTTCCGTTATGGTATTTACAGGCGGTTGACAAAATCCGGACGGACGTCAGAGTCGTAAACCTGAGTCTTTTGAACACTACCTGGTATATTTATCAATTGAAGAACCAGATGGATGTCCCTATTACTCTTCGCGACGGCGAAATCGATAGTCTTCGAGCGTTTGTCTATCCCGATCGAGAGGGGGTACTGCGGGTGCAGGATCAGATGATCCAGCATATAGTGACCAATATACACAGGGACGGCTGGAAGACTCCCGTCTATTTTGCCATTACCGTTCCCTCCCAGAACCGCCTCGGCCTTGACGATCACCTGATAATGGAAGGGATGACTTATCGCATCGTCGAATCATCCGGCGATGACCGTGTGAACACTGGCGTTAGTTATAAGATTTTTGCAGACCCGGAAAACTTCAGAGGCATAGATGATCCATCGGTGAAGAAAGACGAAAATGATCGACGGTTGGTTACAAACTATATCGTGGCGATGCTTCAGCTGGCAGATGCATTCCAGAACGAAGGCCACATAGATTCGGCCACTTTTATAGCCGAGATGGCCATCAATCTTCAGGCCCAGATAGGCTTCTGGCAGGCCAAAGCGTATCTTGCCAGGATATATGCCGCCAGCCGCAGCTTTGACAGAATAGTAGATCTTGCCAGGAACTCTTCCGAGGGCGAGAAGATTTTCCTGGCTGCCTCCCAGGATCTTATCAGGAATTCGGAATTTGATGCCGCGGCGGCGTTGCTGGAGCTGACCCTGAGAGAATACCCCTCGTCATTCACGGCCCTTAACAACCTGGCAGCAATATACTATAAGAACGACGATACCGCTGCAATCGATAGCCTGATAGCGAAATTCCGCATGAATAACATCGATGATCTGAATCTGATAGCGACACTGGATCAGTTGGTTGAACGTCTGAATCAGCTTCCAGAATTACTCAAGAGGTGATTTTTGAGAATACTGGCGATAAACTGGCAGGATATGAAAAACCCCCAGGCCGGGGGAGCCGAAGTTCACCTTGAAGAAATCTTGAAGAGACTGGTTCGATCGGGCCACCAGATTGACCTTTTGTGCAGCAATTATCCGGGCGGGTCGAAAACAGATATTACTTCCGGCATAAAAATCAATCGATACGGGTCACGATATAATTTCAACTGGGTCGCTCCTCTGGCCGTGAGAAAGCTGATAAAATCGAACAATTATGACGTGGTGATTGAAGATATTAATAAGATCCCGTTCTATTCACCTGTTTATCAAAAGCTGCCCACGCTTATTGTTATCCCGCACCTTTTCGCCGACACCGTCTTCCGGGAAATCAACTTTATACTGGGCACCTATATATATCTTGCGGAGAAGCTGGTGGCCCGGATTTACAGGAAAAATCGTTTCATGGTTATCTCGAATTCCACGGCTGCGGAAATGGAAAAGCGCGGCCTCCCCCGTGAGAATATCCATGTGGTTGAATGCGGGATCGACAAGGAGGTTTATAGATTCGACCCGGAGGTGGTCAAATTCGAGATCCCGACCCTCCTGTATGTCGGCCGTTTGAAAAAATATAAGTCGGTGGAGACGGTGATTGATGCCATGCCGAGAATACGCGATTCTGTTCCCGCGGCTCGCCTGATCATCGTAGGCGCCGGCGATCACAGACCGGCTCTCGAACATCGGGTCTCGACTCTGGGTTTACAGGATGTCGTCGAGTTCAAGGGATATATCCCGGAAACGGAGAAAGTGTCGTATCTCCGGCGGGCTCATATTTCAGTTTATCCATCCTTGAAGGAAGGCTGGGGATTGACTAATATAGAGGCCAATGCCTGTGGGACAGCCGTTCTCGCTGCCAGAGTGCCGGGGCTCCAGGATTCCGTCGATGAAGGAAAGTCAGGATTGCTTTTTGAATATGGCAGCGTCGATAAATTCTCCGACCTGGCGATCAAATTGCTTACCGATGAAGCCTATAGAAGAGCAATGGAAATGGGAGGACTTCGCTGGGCCGCCAACTTTTCCTGGGATAAAGCAGCCCGGGATACCGAGGAGATTTTGAAAAGGATCGTTAAATCGCAGTGAAGAAGCGGATCAATGTTATAATCGGCCTTTTCATCAGTGCGGCATTTATCTATCTTTCCTTTAGAAGGGTTGAGTTAACGGAGGTCATATATTCCCTTCAGCGCGTCAATTACCTTCTGGTAGCTCCCAACGCCGTTATGGTAATCGTGACGATGGTAATTCGCGCCGAGAGATGGAGGTATATTCTTCAGCCGATCCGCCAATATGACATGAAGCAATTGTTTCCGTCGGTCATGATCGGTTTTATGGCGAACAACGTGCTCCCCGTTCGACTGGGCGAGCTTGTGAGAGCCTATTCCCTGGGAGTAAAGACAGGCGAATCGAGATCGTCAATATTCGCTACCGTCGTTATAGAGCGTATTTTCGACAGCCTTTCATTGATGGCGATGTTCTGGGTGGTGATTCTCTTTATTCCGCTTCCCCCCGTCGTGAGGAAATTCGGCATCGTTACTCTCATACTTAACCTGATACTCATAGGCTTTTTGATTATCCTCAAAAAAAAAGGTGGATCGCTGATCAATGGGATAGCGGGTCGTATACCTTTCATATCCTCGCGCCTGAAGGAGAAAATCGATTACATGCTTCGCAAGTTCGCAGAGGGCCTGAACATATTCGAGAAATATAGATCTCTGGGTCTCATAGCGGTCTGGTCACTGATTCTCTGGGTGGTGACCGGTCTTTCCAATTATTTCGTTTTCATGGCCTTCGGATTCTATCCTGATATTGCGGCCTCCTTTATCCTACTTCTGTTTGTGGTTGCAGGCGTCATGCTGCCATCTGCTCCCGGTTTTATAGGAGTATTCCAGGCCGCAGTCATTGGGGCGTTTGCGCTATTAAACAACCTGAATATGATCGGCTATCAATTAACGCTGGAAAAAATCCGGATGATGTCTTCGGTCATACCGGCATTCTCGAAAATCCCTCTCCCGGCCTTCGGGTCCTATTGCGAATCGCTCGGCCTCTTTGGAATATCGAAAGGAGAGGCTCTTTCGTTTTCAATGGTCTTATGGCTTTGCCAGTATATACCGGTTACGCTTCTGGGGCTTTATTATCTCAAGCGCCACCATCTGTCGCTGCGGATTTCGAATGATAAAAAATAGAAGAGGTTCATGCTTCGAACCGACAGGAATAGTATGAGCCGCCGGTCAGAAAAAGCGATATTGAAAAATCATTACTGCCGCTTATTTCATTCTATCCTTTCCAGATTACGTCTTGTGCAGATCGGACGATAATGTTATTATGGAGTGGATAAAGAATTGAGTACCGGAGAACAGGCGTAAGATAAACGGCTAAACCCAAATAAAACAGTGTTGAGGTATATGGAAGGCGAAGATAAACTTTACGGCAGACGAAGGGTAAAGAAACACAGGTCCATCATTGCCCCCAAAGGGCAGGAGGCGGCCTCGGCCGATGGAACTACATCATCACCTGAGAAAGATAAGACTTCATCTATTGAGACACCCTTGACAGGACAGGTTGCCCGATCCGAAAGGGTGGCGAAGCCAGAGAGAGAACAGACACCGGTGCCGCGAGGAGAACCATCGGCCAGGAGGAGACCTCCGAAATCTCAACCCCGGGGAGAATACAGACGGGATAGGGTTTCTCCGAAGGCTAAAGAAGCGGGACCAAGAGGAAAACCTTACAGTAAACCCCGCATTCGGGTAAGTGTCATTATTCCGGCATTCGATGAACAGGATAACGTAAGACCTCTTCTGGAACAGTTCGACGAGGTGATAAGAAGATCCGGGAAGGATTGGGAGGTTGTCTTTGTTAACGATGGCTCCACCGATAAGACGGAGCAAAAGGCCAGGGATGCTTCAATCAGGTACCGCTGGCTTAAGGTAATCAGCCATTCCAGAAACAGAGGATTGACTGCCGCCCTGTATACCGGTTTTAAGATTGCCAGAGGGTCCATATATGTCTTCTATCCGGCCGACATGCAATATCATCCCCAGGATATACCCAGAATGATAGTAAAAATCGACCGCGGCGCGGACCTGGTGACAGGCTGGAAGCAAGGGAAATATCGGAAGCGGTTTGTATCCTATGCCTATAATAAGATCTGCAGAATACTGTTCGGTCTTAAAGTGCATGATCTGAATTCGGTTAAGGCTTTCAGGAGAGAGGTGGTGGATGGTCTCTCGCTACGTAGAGACTGGCATCGGTATATGGTGGTCATGGCCGCCGAGGCCGGTTACGCAATAGACGAGTCAAAGGTTACGCTCTATCCGCGGAAATATGGGAAAAGCAAATTCGGCACGGCCAGAATCCTAGGCGGTCTTCTCGATCTTTTCTCGGTGAAGTTCCAGCTTTCGTTTACGAAAAGGCCATTAAGATTTTTCGGCACCTGGGGTTTCATTTTCGGATTTGGGGGATTCGTTACGGGCCTGATTGCCCTGTACCTCCGGTTTTTTACCGTTCACGGTTCAAGGACATTGCTATATCTGGTTATTCTTCTGACCCTATCAGGCCTGATGCTGTTTGCCATCGGCTTTCTGGCTGAGGTAATGGTCGGTTTAAGGGACGAGATTGAGTCGTTGAAATCAAAAACGTAATTCTCCTCCGGAATAACGCGGATAAGAAGATGAACGCCAGAGACATAATCAGGCGAAATTGGCCATATATATATTTCCTGCTGATTACCGTCATAGTTTTTGCTGAATTTATATTCTCGGATAAGATGCTTTTCGGCTCTGATACGGTGGAAGCCGGATTATTTTTCCGGGGCTTTTATGCCGAATTCGTAAAAGCGTATCACAGAATTCCGCTCTGGAATCCATACATCTTTGGCGGTTTGCCGTTCGTCGATGCCATGCACGGGGATACGTTTTTCCCGCTGGCGATTTTGCAGTTCATAATGCCTCTGCACAAGGCCCTGGGATATAAGCTCGTTCTATCCGTCTTGATGGCGGGCATCTTTACTTACCTCGACTTAAAAGAACTGAAAATGTCCATCTGGGCCGCAGTCTTCGGCGCTACGGCATATATGTTATCGG
>CBDVBL010000108.1:0-6898 GCA_965372205.1 uncultured bacterium | reverse complement strand
ACATTGACATATAAGAAGATGAACATGGCGGTGGATGCTGTCGTCAATAGAGGCGCGCGATTATATACGCTTCATCGTAACCGACGTTTCGTCAATGAGAACCGGGAGACGGTCATGTCATCCGGACCTATAGCGGCGGCGCTTGAAAACGCCTGCCTGGTCCGGGCCACAGTTTGCGGCAAGCCGGACAGAAGATTCTTCTTAAGCACCATCAAAGGCTGGGATGTGCCGCCGGAGAAGATTTTGATGGTCTCCGATGATCCTTTCGCCGATCTGGTGGGCGCCAAAAAGATCGGCATGAAAACCTGCTGGGTATTGACCGGTTCGCAAAAGGATAGATCGGTGGCAAAAAAGATCCCTGAAAATCTCAGGCCGGATTATGTCTTGAAAAGCGTTGTGGGAATACCGTTGTGAGCCTCTTAGCCTCCTCGCGACAAACATCCAGATCTACGTTCGAGAGGTGGGCGTCGTTTTATGATAGTTCAAGGATCATAAACTATTGCCTGCGTGGCTGGGACGAAAGGGTAATCAAGCTAAATCCTCCGGTTCCGCTTCTGGATCTCGGGTGCGCTACTGCGCGATTGGCAAGAAAGCTGATCGGCAACGGAGTTGAAAGCATAACCGGATTGGATCTCTCATACAACTGTCTCACAATCGCCAGAGAGAAGGCCGCCCATGATCGGTTTTTCCCTGCTCAGGGCTTCATCGAGGATCTCCCGTTTAAAGATGCTTATTTTGCCAGCGTCATGTTTTCGGGAGTCATACATCATCTGGAGAAACCGCAGGAAGCGTTGAGAGAAGTCAGCCGGGTATTAAAACCATCCGGCAGACTGTTCATAATGGAACCGTATTTCGTGATGGGAATGAGACAGATCGTGAACCTGACGCTGGATATCTACCCCATCCACGGCGACAGGCGGTTTTACACGCCGGGAAAGATAATTGATATGGCTCAAAATTCCGGTTTCGCAAAAAAAGATGTTTTTAAGTATCCCCTTTCCTATATATTGGTATTTGAGAGATGTTGAAATTCGGTATTATCGGTCTGCCGCAATCGGGCAAGACCACCGTATTCAATGCTCTTTCCGGCGCGCATGCATCAGTTGGCGATTATTCAACATCGAAAGAGGCAAATATAGCGGTTATAAAAGTACCCGATGCGCGGGTTGAACGGGTGGCGGAGATTATCCAGCCGCAGAAAGCAACTCATGCGGAAATAGAATATATCGATATTGCCGGGTTGACCAGGGATGCCTCGTCCGATCGTAAAAAAGAAGCCGCCTATATTCACTCCATCCGTCAGGCGGATGCGCTCCTGCAGGTGGTGCGCTGTTTCGAGAATCCCAATGTGCCGCATGCCGACGGCTCGGTTGATCCCACCCGGGATATACGCGAGGTCGATTCGGAACTGATGCTGGCGGATCTTATCAGCGTGGAAAATCGGCTGACGAAGCTCGAGCGCGATATAAAAGTCACTAATAAGGATAGAGACCAAAGTGAATTAAGAACCCTGCAGAAGTTCAAAAAGACCCTGGAGGATGAAAATCCGTTGAGATCAATGGAGCTTTCCGATGAGGAATCCCGGCTGGCCGCGGGATTCGGATTTCTGACGATGAAGCCAATGCTCTATATACTAAATCTCGGTGAAGACCAGCTGCCGAATCGTCGGAATATAGAGGATAAGTTTAAATATCTATCCGGATTACCGGGCAGTTCCCTGGCCAGCATCTGCGCCTCTTTGCAGATGGATATCGGGGAGATGGACCGATCCGAGCGCGACGAGTTTATGAAGGAGCTCGGATTGAGTCAGGCCGCCTCGGACATCATCATCAATAAATCGTTCGAGCTCCTGGGGATGATCTCCTTTCTGACCGGCAATGAGCATGAGGTCCGTTCCTGGCCGGTCCGGAAGGGTATCTCTGCCCATGACGCGGCCGGCGCGGTCCACTCCGATATGAAACGGGGCTTCATCAAGGCCGAGGTGGTGGCTTTCGACGACCTCCATCGGTTGGGAAACTGGTCAAAGGCCCGCGACGAGGGCAAACTCCATCTACACGGAAAAGACTATATCGTGCAGGATGGCGATGTGATCCTTTTTCGGTTTAATGTGTGAATCGTGAGAGAGCAGAAAGAAATTTAATTCTATGAACTTAACCGATATAAAGTGTTTATATTATATAGCGGCGATTGAAAATATGAGATCTATTTGCGAACGGGGAATATTATCGTATAACCAAGTCAGAAGAATATCTCATAAGTCAATAGCTATGGACAGAATACAAGAGAAGAGGGAGAAAGTTGTTTTGCCCGGTGCTGATGGGAAAGGGAAATCTCTTCATGATTTCGCGCCATTATACTTCGATGCATGGAATCCGATGCTTTCGAGAGTAAGAAATTACAACGCAAATATTTGCTTAATAGCTATTAATAAAGAAATATTGAAATTGCCGGGTGTAATCATAGCTGATAGAAATGCTTCGAGTAAATATTGCAGGTATGCGCCATCTCCGGAAGGCCTTATGAATATCGATAGAGAAGCTGTTTTTAGAAAGAATTGGAAAGATACAGACCTAATTAATGAATGGCGGAAAAAAAGTGTAAAATGCGCAGAGGCACTTGTGCCTTACTCTGTTTCTGTGGAATTTTTTAAAGGTGCAATAGTAGTTAATGATAAGTCTGCCATTAGATTAAAGGAGAAAGTTGGCGAAAGATTTAAAGATCTTAAGATATTGGTGGATAAGAAAAGGTTTTTTTAATAAAATGTACTCATCATGATTAAGGTAATCAAAGGAAACATTTTTAAATCCAAGTGCCAAACGCTCGTTAATACGGTGAACTGTGTGGGCGTGATGGGCAAAGGTATCGCATTAGGTTTCAAAGAGAGATTCCCTGAAATGTTTGAAGATTATGTACGGCGGTGTCAGCAAAAGGAAGTTAAACTTGGGGAACCATATCTTTTCAAACGACAAGATAAGCCATGGATAATGAATTTTCCAACAAAGAATCACTGGCGTTCTGTTTCTAGAATTGAGGATATAGTCAGGGGTTTAGAATTCATTAAGGAAAATTGCAAACAGTGGGGAATTGAATCAATTGCTTTTCCGCCTCTCGGCAGCGGATTGGGGCAACTAAATTGGGATATTGTGGGACCAACTCTATACAGATATCTAAAGACGCTGGATATTGCAGTTGAATTATATGTACCAAAAGAAACAGCTTTTGATCAAATGAGCATGGGATTTTTGGATAGAAACGCAGAACCTGCTGCGTTCTCTAATAAAAACGATAGGAAAAGCGAAATTGAACCAGGATTAATAGGCATAATTGAGATTCTCTCTAATATTGAAAAGGAACCTTACCGTTGGCCGATGGGGAGAACATCATTTCAAAAAGTTGCTTATTTTGCTACAGAATATGGTCTTGAAACAGGCTTGGAATTCATTAAAAGCAGTTATGGCCCCTTCGCTCCTGAGTTTAAATCAAAATTAACTAGATTGGTTAATAACGGGTTAATAAGGGAAGAACATCTAGGTCGTATGTTTGCAGTAAAGGTTGGCCCCACCTACGCAGACGCAAGGAGCTACTATGAGAGTTTTCTTAGAGAGTCAGATGATCTAATAAAAAGATTAGCTGATTTCTTTCTAAGGATCAATACGCTACAGGCAGAAATGGCGGCCACAATTCATTACGCTGCGAAATATCTTACGAAACCTAAGAGGGATAAGCCAACGGAAAAAGAGGTGTATATTGCAGTTAATGAATGGAAGGAGCGTCGCCGGCCCAAGTTGGACGCTGCAGAAATCGCGTTGACTATTCGAAATTTGGCTTCTTTGGGATGGCTTGACGTTCACCCAAGCGCGCAGATGAAAGTCCCTTCCCAATTTTAGTTATGATCGTTTTGGCTAATTATATTACATTTTAAGAGCCATAAGTTGCTCGAACCAGGCAAAATACAATTCCGCAATTTCACGATGGAGATAAAGAAGCGACCGATCCCGAACAGTTTTCTGATCCTCTTTTCCGGCAGCACCGATGTTGATTCCAGGGGCTGGGAAACACCTTCAGGTGATAGAAAGAAATTCGAGGAAGATTTTAAATTTATGTGGAACCCGTTCGATGCTCCTTCGAGTAAGAAAGGTGAGTACGTTGTGAAGTTTTCCTCGGAGGAGCGATTAAAGAAATTCGGAGAATGGCTCGATAATCAGATCAGGCAGTACGGAGGAGTCAGGGACGATAAATAGTCCGGATTCGACGTATTGTGGAGTTTGATGATAGTGATAAATTATCGCGGGAGGCGGTTTGGCTAACGGCGCGGTGAAACAGGATCAACAGAACGAAGTAAGCGTAGATAAGAAGCTGATCGAAAAGACAGAGCTTTCGATACTCCCTTTGAAATCGGCGGTGGTGTTCCCGTCCCTGGTTATGCCGCTTATGATAACCGAGGCCCGTTACGCCAAACTGATCGATGACGCCCTGATGGAGGGCAACCCCATCGTGCTCGTATCTCAGAAGAACCCCGAAGAGGAACTGCCTCCTCCCGATCATCTATATAAGGTTGGTACGGCCGGCTCGATATTGAAAATGCTCAGGTTCCCCGATGGCTCGGTGAGATTCTTGGTGCAGGGGCTGATGCGGGTGAAGATCGAAACGTACACCGGCACAGAGCCTTATCTGAAAGGCAGGGTTAAGCCGGTTGATGAGATCTTCACCAGGAACGTAGAGGAAGAAGCGCTGGTCCGGAATATCAACGAGCAGTTGAAAAAAGTGGTACAGCTGGCGCCGTATCTCCCGGATGATCTTCAGGTGACCGCCATGAACACCGAGGATCCCTCCGGGCTGGCCGATCTGGTAGCATCCAATCTGAATATCTCCAACGCTCAGAAGCAGGAAATCCTGGAGTTGTTCGATGTCGCCGAGCGTCTGAAAAGGCTGACCACCCTTATCACCAAGGAGATCGAGGTTCTGGAGATGTCAAAGAAGATCCAGTCGGAGGCGGCCAGCGAGATGGGCAAATCACAGCGGGAATATATACTCAGAGAGCAGTTGAAAGCGATCAAACGGGAACTCGGCGAATCTGATGATCACACCATGGAGCTCGAGGAGTTCAAAAAGAAAATTGAAGCCGGCAAGATGCCGGACGAAGCCAGGGAAGCCGCCGAGAAGGAACTCGACAGGCTTTCAAAAATGAACCCGTCAGCCGCCGAATACACCGTCAGCAGGACATACCTCGACTGGCTGGTATCGCTGCCCTGGTCTATTTTCACCCGGGACATTCTCAATATAAGGAAAGCTCAGAAGATTCTCGACGAGGATCATTATGATCTCGAAAAAGTAAAGGAACGCATCCTCGAGTATCTGGCGGTGCGCAAGCTTAAATCTGATTTGAAAGGCCCTATCCTCTGTTTCGTCGGCCCCCCGGGAGTGGGCAAAACCTCGTTGGGACGATCTATCGCTCGCGCCATGGGCCGGGAGTTCCACAGAATCTCTCTCGGCGGAGTTCGAGACGAGGCCGAAATCAGGGGACATCGCCGGACTTATATCGGTGCCCTGCCGGGCCGTGTCATACAGGGTCTAAGGAAGGCCGGTTCCAACAATCCGATATTCATGTTGGACGAGATAGACAAGATCGGGCAGGATTTCAGAGGCGATCCGGCATCGGCGTTGCTCGAGGTTTTGGATCCGGAGCAGAATAACACGTTTTCAGACCATTACCTCGATGTCGTATTCGATCTTTCGAAAGTGATGTTTATCACCACCGCCAACGTGGTCGAAACCATCCCGCCGGTGCTGCTCGACAGGATGGAGGTCATCCATCTCACCGGGTATACCGATATGGAAAAGCTGGCCATCGCCAGGAAATACCTCATCCCGAGAAACCTCACCGATCACGGCCTTAATCACTCCCATATCAGCATTGCAGATTCCGCCGTCAAGAAACTGATCTCCGACTATACCCGTGAATCGGGTCTGCGCAACCTGCATCGGGAGATCGGCGCCGTCTGCCGCAAGGTGGCAAGAAAAATAGCTTCCGGCGAGACGGGTAAGATGAAAATCGATCACGGTAAGGTTCGTGAGTTTTTGGGTCCGGAGAGATTTTTGCGGGAGGAGACCGAGCAGAGATCGCGAGTCGGGGTGGTGCCGGCGCTGGCCTGGACGTCGGCAGGGGGCGAGATCCTGTTTGTGGAGGCCACCAGGATGCCCGGCAAGAAACAATTGACCCTGACCGGCCAGCTCGGCGATATCATGAAGGAATCGGTCAAGGCGGCGCTATCATATCTCCGGTCTCACAGCGAAGATCTGGGCATTCCGGCTGAGGAGTTCGAAAATCACGATTACCACGTGCATGTGCCCGCCGGGGCCACACCCAAAGACGGGCCATCGGCTGGGATTACCATGTGTACGGCGTTAGCCTCGGCTATTCTCAATAAGCCGACCGCGTCCTGCATGGCCATGACCGGGGAGATCACTCTCCGCGGCGACGTTCTGCCGATCGGCGGCATCAAGCAAAAAGCGCTGGCCGCTTATCGAGCCGGGATTAAGAAGGTATTGATTCCCAAAAAGAACCAGGGCGACCTCGAGGAAGTGCCGAAGGAAATAAAATCCAAGGTTAAATTCGTGCCGGTGGAGCGCGTCAGCGATGTGCTCTGGCATGCCCTGGGAATCAAGATGAAATCCGAGCTGCCCGTACAAAAAAAACCGGCTCCTAAATGCGCCAGCCCGTTGAAGAAGGCGGCAAAGAAAAAGAAAGTAACAAAGAAAAAGACCGTGAAGAGGAAAGCGGCAAAGAAGAAGGCCAAACGAGCCATCAAAAGATAAAAGATAAAGCCCGGGCAACCGGGCTTATTTTATGCGGTCGTAGACAGAATACCACGGCTTTAGCCGTGGATGAATGAGCCTT
>CBDVBL010000107.1:0-6900 GCA_965372205.1 uncultured bacterium | reverse complement strand
AAGCTCGTACCCGACGCTCGTACCATTTTCGAGATGGGCGGCCAGCAGGCGAAATATATTCACCTCTCCCCTGCCGGTAAAAACATCGTCGCCTCTCTTGATGATTTCGCCGCCAGCGGATTGTGCGCCGCCGGTACCGGCTCGTTTCTCGACCAGCAGGCGACGAGATTGAGGATAGATATCGAGGGCGAATTCGGTGAGCTGGCCGTCAAATCGGAAAACCCGCCCCATATCGCCGGAAGATGCTCCGTTTTCGCCAAATCCGATATGATTCATCATCAGCAACGGGGCGTGCCGGTGGGAGACATAATCGCCGGTTTATGCTATGCGGTCGCCAGGAATTTCAAGGGAAGCATAGTCAAGACCAAGCGTATCGAAACGCCGGTAATATTTTTGGGCGGGGTGGGATCGAACCCCGGCGTATTAAGAGCCTTTAAGGAAGTCTTCGAGCTTGCGGATGGTGATTTCCTTGTCCCCGCCTGGCATAAGCTGGCGGGGGCGGTCGGCGGGGCAATCATGGCACGCGACTTTGAGATCGATACCGCCCGACTCAAAGAAATCGGAGCCAGGACAAAAACCGTTTTCGTTTCAAATATGCCGCGCACCGACAGTCTGAATTTCCAATACCCATCCAGTAAATATTATGAAAAAACCAGATCCGAAGAGAAACCGCGCCCGGATCTGAAGAAAGGTTATCTTGGAATCGATATCGGATCGCTCTCCACTAATCTGGTTCTCTTAAGCCCCGATGACGAGATCATTTCCCGACGGTATCTCATGACCGTCGGCCGGCCCATCGAGGTCATGCAGCAAGGACTGGAGGAGATTAGAGGCGAGATCGCGGAGGATTTCGAGGTTCTTGGCGTGGCCACCACCGGCTCCGGGCGATATTTGATCGGCGAGCTTGTGGGCGCGGACGTTATCCGCAACGAAATCACGGCCCAGGCCGCCGGCGGAACCATGTTTGTTCCCGAGGTCGACACTATTTTCGAAATAGGCGGACAGGATTCCAAATTTATCAGTCTGGAAAACGGTGCGGTAGTCGATTTCGAAATGAACCGCGCCTGTGCGGCCGGAACCGGGTCTTTCCTCGAGGAACAGGCGGAAAGACTCGGAATCGATATCAAAACCGATTTCGCAAACTTATCATTTGCCGCTCAAAGCCCGGTCGCTTGCGGCGAGAGATGCACGGTTTTCATGGAATCCGATTTGATGAGATTCGAGCAGAGCGGCGCCGAGAAGAACGAGATTGCCGCCGGACTGGCATTTGCTGTCGTTCATAATTATCTCAACAAGGTCGTCGGACGCAAAAAAATAGGATCGAAGATTCTTTTTCAGGGAGGAGTCGCCTGGAACAAAGCTGTGGTAGCGGCTTTTGAGACAGTCCTGGGCAAAGAAACAATCGTGCCGCCGCATCATGACGTAACCGGGGCGGTGGGAGCCGCACTGCTTGCTAAAAGAAGCGGAGTTCAAAAGACAAATTTCAAGGGATTCGAAATCGCCAAGCGCAAAATTCACCAGGAAACTTTTCTCTGTGAAGACTGCGCCAATATGTGCAATATCACCAGAATCAACGACAGCGGCAGAGAGCTTTATTACGGTTCGCGATGCGAAAAATATGATGCTGAACGGGGAATTAGAGACATCCATCCCAATCCGGTGGCGATCCGCAACAAGCGTTTCCTGGCATCGCCACCCAGAACGGTTAACGCCCGCAAGCTAAAAGTCGGATTTCCCCGCGCCCTGGCCAACTGGGAATACCTTTATCTGTGGCGGAGGTTCTTTGCACAGCTGGGATGCAAAATAGTCATCTCCAGAAAAAGCACTGGCGGGATAATCAAGGAAGGCGCCGAATCGGTTGGAGCCGAGACCTGCTTTCCGGTGAAGGTGGCTCACGGTCATTTGCTTGACCTTTCAAGGCGAGAACTCGATTTTATATTTTTGCCATCCATAATAACGGGAATCGATCAACCGCCCAAAGGCACCATGAACTATTTCTGCCCTTATATTCAGGCGTTTCCATTTATGGCGATCTCGGCTTTACAAAATCGCCTGGGCGGTATGAAATTGGCTACGCCGATTATCCGATTCGATGAGGGAGCTGCCGCTGTCGCCAAAACATTATACAGTGAGTTGAAGGAATACGGATTTAAGCGAGGCGAGATTAAAACGGCATTGGAATTGGCGCTCGAATCGTTTGAAGAACACAAAAAAGATCTCGTAACAAAGGGACGGGAATTCTTCGAACAGGTATCCCCTGAAAATCCGGCAATACTATTGATAGGCAGGCATTATAACAGCTTCGATCCCGGCGTATCGATGAATCTGGCTCAGAAATTGACCGATCTTGGAGCGCTCGTTATCCCATTCGATATGGTGGAATTACCAGCAGACGATTTCGCCTTTTTATACTGGCAGAGCGGCCGCAGGATCTTAAAAGCTGCAAAGCTGGCGAAGGAAACACCAGGTCTCTTTCCTGTTTACGTCAGTAATTTCAGCTGCGGGCCGGATTCATTCATCATTCATCATTTCAAGCGGATAATGGGCTCCAAGCCTCATATGATTCTGGAGCTTGACGAACATTCCGCCGATGCCGGCATTATCACCAGATGCGAAGCGTTCTTAGACAGCTTGCCTGAGAGAGATAAGATATATGCTGATCCTATAGCGACTGCCCGCGGTAACGGATATAAGAGAAAGCTTTTGATTCCCCGGATGGCTGACCATGCGGAAACCTTTGCCGCGGCCTTCAGGGCCTGCGGCCTGGAAGCCGAGGTGCTGCCTGAAACGAATAACAGATCGCTCGAACTGGGAAGAAAGCTTACCGGCGGAAGGGAATGTTACCCGGCATTGTTGACCTGCGGCGATCTGGCGCGCGAGCTCGAGAAACCCGAAGTTGATCCCGAGCGAATCGCCTTTTTCATGCCGACTTCCGGGGGGCCCTGTCGATTCGGCCAATACCACCATCTGCATAAACAGCTTTTAGAAAATTTAGGCTACGGAGATGTCCCGATATACTCTCCCAACTCTGATGATTCCTATGGCCAATTCCCCGAAACAAACGGCAATTTCAGACGCCTAGCATGGAAGGGTTTTCTGGCCGTGGACCATCTCCAGAAATTCCTCTTGAAATCCAGGCCGCGAGAAAAGGAATCCGGGGTGGCCAATAGAATCTATCGACAATATCTCGATGAAACGGTTAAGGATATTGAAAATGGCGGAAAACTGCTGCCGGAAATCGTCAGGGACGCTTTCTCCAGCTTCGTGGAAATCATCAACCACAACGGTAATCATCTGCCGGTAGTCGGAGTCGTCGGCGAGATCTATATCCGGAACAACAGGTTCTCCAATAACCATCTGGTTGAAAAGCTGGAGTCGCTCGGAGTAGAGGTCGACCTGGCCAACATCACCGAATGGATTCATTATACGACCACCACGTATAAGGACGATTCTTTCAGGAAGCGATCTTTGCGCGATCTACTGGATGCCTATTTGCAGGAGTACTTCCAGAAAAAAGACGCCAGGCTGATCCTGCGCCATATCAAGCAAAGCTTGAACGGCGAGATCGAGACCCCCATGTCTGAACAGCTTGAAAACGCCATGCCATACCTCCCCGTTAGCGTTGGCGGAGAGGCGATGCCCGCCATAGGAAAGGCCATCGATATGTATAAGAATGGCTGCTCCGGCATCGTTAACACCTTGCCGTTTACATGTATGCCCGGCAATATAATAAACGCTATTTCATCTCGAGTATCTGAAGATAACGAGGGACTCCCCTGGCTGAATATCGCCTACGAGGGGGATAGCGGAGAAAATGAACTGGTCAGTCTGGGCGCCTTCGTGGAAAGCGTCAAGGCCTGGGGGTCGGCCAGGGACAAATAAAGTATTGATTTCCACTATTAATATTCATGTCGTCGCCTCCAGATTATTTGATGTTGCGGCTTGAAATGCCATCTCAAGACATCCCATAAAAATAGCAGTTGCCTTTATAAGCTCCTACCCCCAAATTCCGCATTGAAATGGCTCGATGGTCAGGGAATTCGACTCTGTGATTTCGGCTTGGAATATTTTCAACGTGCTGACGTATATTAAATAAGGGCGGGATTTGTCATCGGCGAAGGAAAGGACCGACGGCGAATTGGCCGTCCTGGCGTTGGAAGGCGATGAAAGAGCCTTCCGGGAGATTCTGGAAAGATACAGGCAGAAGATTCTGGCGATTTGCCTGCGGATGCTAAGGAATTCAACCGAGGCCGAGGAAGCGGCACAGGATAGTTTTGTTAAGATTTACCTGCACCTCAAGGACTTCGATCCACAACGGGGATTCATGGCCTGGGCGGCAGGCATTACAATCAACGAATGCCGCGATCGACTTCGCAGTAGAGCCAGGTTTAAGAGGAGATTTCGGGAGATCACTGATACCGACATGGATCAAACTCAGGTCCCTGCCGATATTTCGTATGAGAAAAAAAGGCACGTGGAAGCCGTGGAAAACGCAGTTGAAAAGCTTCCCGAAAAGCTCAAAGAGGTCCTTGTATTGAGGGCTTACGCAGATCACTCCTATGAGGAGATTGCCAGGGTGCTCAAAATCAGAATCGGTACCGTCATGTCCCGGCTGTATCGAGCGAGGACGAAACTTACCGATATGCTGGAGCGGGGTGAGGAATCGTGAGCGAATGCAGAAAAAATGAAAAGCTGCTCTGGGAATATCCCGATGGCGAACTCTCGGCGGCTGAACGGGAGGCAATATCGCTTCATCTTGAGGATTGCAAAGCCTGCAAACGAGCGCTGGAAACCATCGGTTCTCTTCGGAAATCAAAAAAAGCTGACCTGAAAGCGATTTCTTCTATTGATGCCTTTGCATTTGATAACGCCGTGATGAGCAGAATCCGAAGCGAAACCGCAGTCCCGATATCAGAAACCCGGGAACGCCAGTACATGCTCAGAATGGCCGTTTCGGTCGGATTGGCCGCAGCGATTGTCATATTCCTGGTTTTCTCTATTTCCGACCTTGGAGATCTGGCATTACAGAGAGGGCGGGGAGAGAAACCGACCCCCACGGCGGAGAAGAGATACGAGAGAATAGATATTACCCTGCGCCCTCCTGAAATAGAGAAAAAACTTGATATGTCGCCCAGGGGAATGGTTGAAAGCGAAGACATCGCCGTCGAATCGTTCTCCATCCTCTCTGGTTCAGTGACAAGACCGGCGCCTGAATCAGTCAATATCGATGCCGTATACCTTACGGATGAAACTGTGCCGTACTTATCCCAGCAGGCAAGAGCCTCGCTTTCTGAGGTCGTGGTGGATACCGGGATGATCCAATCTGTCGAGACTCCGATGAGTATGCTCGTAACTGTCGAGAAGATGCCTGTTCCGCTTAACGTGGTGTTGCCCGAATACCCTGTCTGGGCTAAGAAACGAGGAATATCCGGCGTTGTCTGGGTGAAGGCTCGAATCGACGACAACGGGACGGTCATCGACGCACAGATCCTCTCCAGCAGCATTGCGGGTATGGGATTCGAAGAAACGGCAATAGAAGCCGCTTTGGAAAGTACATATATACCGGCAGAGGCCAATGGGAAAAGGCTTCCGGTATGGATTGTCTATCCGGTCAGGTTCGTCTACAAAACCTCATCCCCGTAAAGTCAACCTAACATAAAAAAGGCCTCCTCTCACGAGGAGGCCGGCGAGCGGATCAACCTTAGATATCTTCTGGAGGGGGTTGAAGACATCCAAGGATCAAATACCGCGTCATTTCAATAATCAATCCGCCAGTATGTTACCTTCATCGTTTTCAATAACTTCCGTGACAATCACTGTTTTTGTATCCTGCGGGTCGCTCTTTTCATATTCCGATGTAGTCGGAAGCTTCGCCCCGCATACGGTGATCCCCGAAACCATTAAACCTATGGCGAATATCGCCGCTAACGCAACCACCCACCTCTTCATGATTAAGCCCTCCTTTTTGAAAGTCAAGTATTATTTAGTTATTTTTTCCTTCGATTCCGTTTTCCGAGTTATCGATGATATCCCGTACCACCTCGGTCTAAAAGTCTTTTTCAACCGCTTGATTCGCTCCTGACCGAGCTTACGGCTTTTCCCCGCTCGCTCGACGTCCTCGCCGCTACCGCACGAATCCTCGTCCCCCTTCTGTTCAAGCCAGGCTTGATCTTCCACTTCAATCGCCTTTTTCAAGTCCCTCACAGACATTATTTTAGCTTCAACATTTTTTGCGTCACAACATTGCCGGGATAGCTCAGTCTATAGAAATATACGCCGGAGCTGACGTCTTTTTTCATCGAGTCTTTACCATCCCACACCAACCTGTAATGCCCTGCCGACAGGGATTGATCTGCAAGAGTCCTTATCTGTTGCCCGGTCAAACTGAAGATCTCAAGTTTAATCGCAGTCTCTGCGGTAACTTCAAAATTGATAATGGTTTCAGGATTAAATGGATTGGGGACGTTTCCCAGCAACCTCACTCGCTGCGGGAGCAGATCATTACTGTTATTTGCGACATCCTGGGGAGTTCCGATAGCCACATCAGCGGTCATTGTTGTCATGGAGTTGCTTATATTGCTGACCGCAACCTGGGTCGCTGCTCCTGAATAAGCGTCGGAATTTGGCGTCGAGACCCCGGAGAAAGTCCTGTTTACCGTGCTGCCAGGGTATGGATCTCCTGAGTCGCCTGAATCAATATTTTTTTCCAGGTCCCAGAGGCCGTCAGCCTGCTCGAGCGCAACTTTATAGTGGCTGGAATCCGTATAACCGGGATACCATTCTCTATCGTTATTGGGTATGTCATCATCGATGTGCCAGATCATCATGCCCTCTGACTGCAGATAGGTGTCATAACCAGTTTGTTGACGATTTTCGACGAGAAAATATTCAGAGCCCGGG
>CBDVBL010000106.1:0-6911 GCA_965372205.1 uncultured bacterium | reverse complement strand
CCGTCAGGAGTTGTAATGGTCGCGAAGCGGAAGGCGCAAGCCTTAAGGACCCCGGGTTTAGCCGGGGGAATCTATCAACTCTGCAGGTCATATCATAATTTTTCTTTCAACGGAAACATCGGGCATGGATAGTTGGAGTCCTAAAATAACCGTTAAAAAAATCCAGATCTTTCAAGAGTATTATGAGAATAGTCATTGATTTACCCCAACGTTTTTTTATAATGCGGAGAAAAGGAATGGGATCGAGCGCAAAGCTTGATAGGTTTTGAGAGGAGTTGTTGATGAAATCGATAATACTTCCAGTAATTATGATTCTGGCGGCGATGCCGTCCGGTGCACAGGATCTTATTCAGAAGGGCGAGAAACATCTGAAAAATATGCGTCAGTTGACATTCGGCGGTGAAAACGCCGAGGCTTATTTTTCCGGCGATAATAAGCGGTTGATCCTGCAATCTACCAGAGATGATCAACTATGCGATCAGATATATACTATGGATGTCGATGGCAGCAGTTTCGGGATGGTCTCCAATGGTCAGGGGAGAACGACCTGTCCTTTTTTCAATCCACGGCTCGGCAATATCATCTACGCTTCAACCTATCTGGCCGACACTCTATGTCCCCCGCCGCCATCCATGGCGGAAGGGTATGTCTGGGGGATCTTTCCCGGGTATGACATCTACACCGCGGCGCCCGATGGATCAGGGCTCAAAATACTTGCTTCAAGCCCGGGTTATGACGCCGAGGCGGTTTACTCATACGACGGCAGCATGATCGTCTTTACATCCACCAGGGACGGCGACCTTGAGATATATATCATGAACAGCGACGGCAGCGATATAAGACGCATCACCGATTATCCCGGCTATGACGGCGGCGCGTTTTTCTCGCCCGATGGTAAAAAGCTGGTCTTCAGGGCGCAGATGTTTGAGTCTGGCGAGGAGCTTGATGAATATAAGAAATTGCTTTCAAAAAACCTGGTGAAACCATCGAAGATGGAGATCTTCACCATCAATATCGATGGTACAGATAGAAAACAGATCACTTCCAATGGCGCTGCTAATTTTGCGCCTTATTTTCACCCCTCCGGCGAGAAGATTATCTTCTCCTCCGATCTGGACAACCCCCGGGAACACAATTTCGAACTCTATTTGATCGACACCGACGGCAACAACCTGGAACGAGTCACTTTCAGCGAGGAGTTCGATGGGTTTCCGATGTTCTCTTACGATGGTTCCAGACTGGTCTTCGCCTCCAACCGGAATAACTCCCGGCCGCGAGAGACCAACATTTTTATAGTGGATTGGGTGGAATAAATAACCATCGATAAGGCGACGCTATAAAGATACTTGCGGGCTGCAAGCCGTCCGCTACGAAATAGACTAAATTTTGCTACCGGTACAGCTTCGGCTGACACTGGCTTGATAAGCCTTTACTCGGCCTCCACCACCTCTATCTCTATCCTCCCCAGGACCCGGAGCAGGATGCTGACCTGATCTTTTAAGTTTCCCCTGGTTAACGCTATATGCGAGGGATTGATTAAATCCTCGTCCCAGGATGGGTCCATCATCACCCAGTCGCCGACAAAGGCCTCGGTCCAGGCATGGTAGCCGAATCCGTCACCCGGCGGCCAGTATACCAGACCGGCAACCGGCCGTGCGGGTATCCCCGCGGCCCGCATCAAGGCCAAAGATAGGGCCGCATGCTCGCCGCAATCGCCCTGCCGGGAATGAAGAGTCTGCAGGGCATTGGATATATCGGCAGTGAATTTCTTTTCGATATTATCAAAAACCCAGGCGTTGATCTTTTTAGCCGCCTCATAGGAATCCTCTTCATCGCCGACTATGTCGCGGGCCAGTTTGATGATCTCCTCATCGTTGGATTGTATGTAGGGGCCGGCTTCCAGAAACGGCCTCAACCTGCTCGATTCTATTGGCAGACTTAGAACGCTCCCGGGAACGTCCTGCCTTTTGATTTCAACCGCCAGCATCCCGGCGCTATCAGTAGATACCGTTTGAAATCCGGTTTGAAGTATGTCGGCTATATCTATACCGGCGATAATCAGCTTCAGGGATTTAAGTTCTGCGGGATCGTCGATTCTCTTTTTCGGCCTGATCATGTTATTTGAAAGTATGTCGAATGTGGCATCGAGCTTCTTGGCCTGAAACTCATTTTCGAGTTTCAAGAGCACTCCCGCCCCTACAGTTGTCTCGAGCTCGTTTCCCGAACGGTCAATTACCGTTCTGCCGGCCAGGCCCATCTCGGGAATGAGCCAGTCTACCGTGTAAACATCGGTGGGAACGCCGTTGAATATGTATTGATCCAGCGATTCAACTTTCATTTGTTGATGTATCTGTCCGGTTAGAGGGGGAGTAGCTTCGAAAAAACTGGTTGTAACGCTGTCTCCGACTGAGGCCATCCCCGAAGATACGTATTGCTTCAAATAATAGAGGCTGTCGAGATAATCCACCGGGTAGTTAAATACATTCTTGATTGACTGGCCGCCAATTTTGCTTTCCACGATGAATTCATCGGCCTCCTTTTTCCCCTCTACGACAATATCGCCGGTGGAACCCTTAATTGTAAGTTTGCTGGAATAGAGTCCGCTGCCGGGCGATTCAAAGAGTCTGATATCGATGGTCGTCATCGTATCCGTCCTGCCCGCAGCGCTGATTATCATGGTCGTCATCGCCTGCATCCGCCAACCCTCGATCGGGCCCGTTACTCGCATCAGGACCGTCTCGGCATATCCGATTTTGGCGCCCTGCATGTAGAGACCATACCAATCGGTTTTCAAATACTGATCGAAGCGATGAGGATCAGAATCGGCCTGGACGGAAGCCGATGATAAAGCGAAAACGACTATAAAAGCGATTGCCAGCAGCTTTTTCTTTGGAAACATTCTTACCCCTCCGTTTATTCTGTTTATTTTGTGATGATTAAAACCCGGGACAAATTCAACGCTAAATACCAAAGAGCCTTATGGCCATTCCTGAAACGGCTATTATCCCACCGGCCATAGCATGAATATATCTTTCCATAAATCGAGTATTTACGGTTGCCAGGCCTTTAATACCGATGAATACGATTGCGCACATAGTGGTGATAGTGGCGATTCCAAAAAGAGTCGTGACCATAGCGATGCCGTGCCAGTTATGTGCTATTGCCGGGAACATGAGAATCGGTATCAGCGGTTCGCACGGGCCTAAAACGAAGATTATGAATAAGGTCCAGAAAGTCACGGAGCGGGCGTTTGACAGATCGAGATGTTTCCCGCTATGCAGGTGGATGTGGCCGTGTCCTTTGCGACCTTTCCAGATGCCCCAGGTGCCGTAGGCGACTCCGAAGATTATCAACGTGTAGCTGGCGATATCGCCCCTGATACTTTCAATCGACTCCAGGCTTCCCAGGGCCATGCCCAGTCCGATACCGATCGCGCCGATGACAACGGATGACAGCACGTGCCCGAGGCCGCAGATTGATGTTACAAGTAGCGTACGAGTCGTCGTCCAGTTTCTCGCTTTACTGATTACTATGAACGGCAGGTAATGATCGGGACCTATTAATGTATGAATAAACCCTATGGAAATAGCGCTTCCAGCCAGGATGACTAATGTAGCCTCAGTCATTTTCCCTCCGGATGTGGAGCAAGCATGCTTGACCCCTACAAAGGTCTAGTGGAATCAGCCAGACAGTTGTTTCAATTTCTCGGTTAACATGGGCAATATTGCGAAAACATCGCCCACGATTCCGTAAGTAGCGACTTTGAATATGGGAGCCTCCTCGTCGCGGTTAATGGCAACGATTGTTTTCGATGACTGCATGCCGACTAAGTGTTGAATGGCGCCCGATATGCCGCAGGCAACGTAAAGCTTCGGGTTGACCGTCTTGCCGGTCTGCCCGACCTGGTGAGCATATGGTATCCAGCCGGCGTCAACGGTAGCCCTTGACGCTCCCACCGCAGCCCCTAACACCTCTGCAAGATCGCGGACCAATTTGAAATTGGCAGGCTCTCTCAGTCCACGACCGCCGGAAACGATAATATCGGCATCCGTTAAGCTGATCTCCTGGCCTGTTTCCGTGAATTTCTCCAGCACTTTTGTTCTCGCTCCGAATTTGCCGGAATCAAATATCAATTCGGTTTTTTCGCCGGTGCGGCCATCGTCCGGCACAGGCTCCTCGAAGGCCTTGGATCTCAATGTGGCCATCTGAGGTCCCGGGCCCACCGCCGAAACCTTCAGAAGCGCCTTTCCACCATAAGCTGGACGGGTGGCTAAGATGCTGTCGCCATCCCATTCGATTTCGGTTATATCCGTTGCCAGTCCCGATGACATCGTCGCAGCCAGCCGCCCGAACAACGATTTACCGAAAAATGTCGCCCCACCGAGAATCACCGCAGCATCCTCACTCTTGGCGACATCCGCCAGGATTTTACAATAGGACTCGTCGATGAAATCCGCCAGCTCCGGAGATTCACAAATTACAACCTTGTCCGCTCCTATTTTTACTAATTCGTCGGCGAGGGGCGATATGGAATCGCCTATCAGCACCGATGTTACCTTCCAGGATTTTTCATGAGCCAGCTTTCTGGCTGTTCCCACGACCTGCCTCGATACAGGTGTTATTCTACCTTCATTTGATTCAGCGAATGTCAATATTCCAGCGCCACCAGCCATCTATGATTCCTTTCCCAGCTTTTCCTTTATCTCAAAATAGACATCTTCGTAACCTCTATTTGTATTTTTCATTACCGTTATCATATCATCGAATTCGGGGAAGATAATATCGCGGCCATCCAGGGTTGCTATTTTTACACGTATCTCTCCAGAGGATGTCGAGACGGTTACCTCCCTGCGATCCAGTTTAATTCTCGATCTCGTCTCCACGCGGATCCCCAGCGTCATCCCCATCGCAAAAATGATTTTTGCCAGCTTGTTCATTTTGTCTGGCTGGCACAGTACGGTCAACAGATGTCCCGATCTGTTTTTCTTCATCAAGACCGGCGTGATGAATACATCGAGAGCGCCGGCAGACATCAATTCATCCAGCAGTGCACCGGATATTTCAGGCGTTACCCGGTCAAGATTGGTCTCCAGGATCTTGATCGTATCATGATCGAATTCGAATTCGGTATCGGTTATCATCACCCGTAATACATTCGGGAGGCCCGGCATGTTGCGGCTTCCGGCGCCGTATCCTGTATCCTTAAATTGAATGATTCCGGGATCTGTAAATTCCGCGAGAGTTGTAAGGATGGCCGCTCCGGTAGGCGTCGTCAGCTCCGCTTCCATCGCGGTTATTTTTACCGGGATTTCTTTAACAAGCTCGGCCGTCGCGGGAGCCGGAATCGGCATCAAACCGTGATCGGTTTCAACGGTACCTGTACCGAGAGTAAGTATCGACGAGTAGACTTTTTCAACTCCCATAAGCTTCAAAGCGGCTGCGGCGCCGCAAATATCTATGATAGCATCAACTGCCCCCACTTCATGGAAATGAACCTTTTCAATCGGCTGACCGTGGACCTTGGCCTCGGCCTTCGCCAGACTGTTGAAGATGGCGATCGATTTCAGTTTGACATCATTGTCCAATCTCGAGCTTGTGATTATATTGACAATATCATCGTGGTTGCGAGGCGACTGGCCTTCCTCAACTTCAACGATGAAACTGGTAGCAGAGATATGATTCCTGGTAACTTTCTCCGATGAGAGCTTGTAACCGGAAAGACCGAGTTTTTTGATCTCAACTTCGAGATCATCGAGCCGCAATCCGGCATCGAGGAGCGCGCCGATTATCATATCCCCGGCGGCGCCGGAGATGCAATCGAAGTAAGCAATTTTCACAGACTTAGACCCTGCGAGTGTTATTCCCTGCCTATCATCTTCAGCGCCGCCATGGCGGCGCCGAAACCATTGTCAATATTGACCACCGTCACCCCCGGGGCACAGGAATTTAGCATGGCCAGAAGCGCCGCTATCCCCCCGAATGATGCCCCGTATCCAACGGACGTGGGAACCGCAATCACCGGTGCAGTAACGAGACCGCCCACCACGGAGGGCAGCGCTCCTTCCATACCGGCCACCACGATAATCACTGAAGCGCTCCTCAGCTTATCCTGGTATGCCAGCAATCGATGGATCCCGGCCACGCCGACATCGTATATCCGCTCCACCTTGCCGCCGAACGCCTCGACCGTGACTCCCGCTTCCTCCGCCACACCCAGATCCGACGTGCCGCCGGTTACAACAGCAACAACTCTCTTACTGCCTGTCTTTTTTCGCCTGCGGGTTTTAATCACCATTCTGGCAGTCTCGTTGTATTTCACATTCTTATATTTGCGTTGCAGCTTGTTATAAAGAGCCTTGTCGGCGCGGCTGATTAAGATATCTGATCCCGCTTTGTGCATTCTTTCGAATATCTTCAGTATTTGCCGGTCGGTTTTTCCGGGCGCAAATATAACCTCCGGCGCTCCGGTCCTGGCTGTGCGATCATGATCAATTTTGGCGAATCCGATATCCTCAAAGGAGATTGATTGAAGCTTCCGGGCGCCTTCTGCGACTGAGAGGTTACCGGAGGCTATACTTTCAAGAACCGATCTTACTTTCCTGGAATCCACGGGCTCTGTCAGAATCAGTTGGTAATTTCCGCAGCAATTATCTTATCACTGCCGTCATAATTATCCTCAATCTCTTCAAGATAATCTATAAGCAGGTTCTTTATCTCCGACTGCGATTCCATGCGGACCAATCGGCCCCTGATCCTGGACGCTGCCGGCAGTCCCTTGACATACCGATAGAATCGAGAACGCATTTTGTATATCCCCGATGGCAGTCCGTAATAATTTATGTTCATATCGAAATGCGTCAGGGCCAATTCAATCCTCTGGCGAGCGGTCGGTGGCGGCGGAACAATACCTG